>JACQFM010000086.1 GCA_016200035.1 Nitrososphaerota archaeon | reverse complement strand
TGAGTAGATCAAATACCAAACAATAGATTAGGATATGTGCAGGAGGTTCGCATTGGCCAGAACACGACGCGCTAACAGGTATTGCGTCGATTGTGGGGGAAGATTAGTCTATTACCCACGGCTTTCTAATCCAAAAGCTCCTAACGAATATAGGGTTCTTGTATATGCGTGCCCAGATTGCACGAAGGACTTTAACAAACCAAAGATGTTTTCCATACGAAGAAATGTTGTGGACGAACCAATAGAAACTGTAGAAATCGAGATAGTTCAGACCAGAGAAAAAATTACTTCGTAAAAGCTAAACCCCCTCTAATTTTAAGAAATTTATGTATGGCGTCATTTTTTCAAAAAATGGGTTTTTGGAGGGGGGTTTAACATTTATGTGTGCATATGTGAGCCAAGCGTCAAAACACCCCCATTACCAAGCTAAAGATTGTCTGATCTTTTATGGTACGAATAGAAGCTAAACCCATCAAAATGGAACAATTATTGGCAAAACATACTGTTCAATATTTAACCCATGTGATTTTTAGTACTGGTAAGTTATCGGGGTTCTAGTCATCAAAATTCTCCGTGTTAAGATTCGGGGTTTTACACAAAAACAGGCATGTTAATTTTTAACCTTGTTTCAAGACAAATATGACATTAGAAGAAAGAATTAAACAACTTAAATCGGATTTGGAAGAACTAAACAAAGAACTAGACAAGTCAGAATCGGCGTTTACGACTAGTGAAAACTTCATGGCACTTACAACAAAATTAGATTTTTCAAAACCTGATAATCGAGAAACAACTAAGAGTATGATGAAAGAATATGTGAAAAATGAAATAATATTTCTTAGAACTCAAATTGAATTAATTAGAAGGATATCAATAGAAACTGCTAATTATCTTGATAACGAAGTTAGTCAATACGAAAAGGCTTGTAAAAACTTCTTTATTTATTGGGATGATCTTCCAAATTCACAAACCACGCCTTTACAAATACTCACAAATTTTGCAAATACAATGAATGAAGTAAATATGTCATACAGACGTTTACATGAGATGATAAAACTTTGTAGAGATTCTATTAGAGATACAGTAAAACGTCTTGAACCACCTAAGTAATATGCTGTCTTGATGCAAATTTAATCAAAGATTCAATTTTATTCTGTCCTAAATTACAGCTGGCTGTTGTTGTATGACGCAGTGAATTGCACCCATTCCATAAACCATATCTGTGCAGTCAATTCCGACA
Source organism: Nitrososphaerota archaeon (assembly GCA_016200035.1). Taxonomy (GTDB): domain Archaea; phylum Thermoproteota; class Nitrososphaeria; order Nitrososphaerales; family Nitrosopumilaceae; genus JBBDNF01. Next base: position 2,036 of record JACQFM010000086.1, on the reverse strand, counting down.
ACCTTTCTACCTGGGAATGCGTCCTGAATAATCCTTAGTGCAAAACGATCATTCTTATGTTTGAATATGGGAACTAAAACCACTTTGTTGGCAACATAGAAGTTAAGGTAACTTGCTGGTAATCTTGTTTTTTCACCTTTGATATGCGAACGAATGAGAGGAGGCATAGGCATTTTTATCACTTTTAATTTCTTTCCATCTTGGTCTGTTGATTGGAGTAGGATCTCATAGTTCTCTCTCAATACGGAATGATTCTCATCCTTCTCATCTTCTTCATAAGCGCACAAAACAGTTCTCGAGTCTACAAAACGAGCCAAATTATCAATATGACCATCGGTATCATCGCCTGCAACACCGCCTTTTAGCCAGATGAGATAATTTACCCCAAAATAGTTCATCAAAAAGTTTTCAATTTCAGCTTTTGAAAGATGTGGGTTCCTGTTACTGTTCAGCAAGCATTGTTCGGTAGTAAGAAGGGTGCCTTTCCCATTAACATCAACAGAACCCCCTTCCAAGACTATACCAGGCCTGAAATTATTTAGCTGCAACCTATTACTTATGATGTAAGGGATTTGGGCGTCTTTCATAAGTTCCGTGTATTTTCCTCCCCACGCATTGAATATCCAATGCACAAAAGCTATCTGTTTTTTTTCTTTATTGACTATGAAAATTGGGCCATAGTCCCTAAACCAAACATCAGCATAATCCCACACGTAAAAGTTAATTTTCTGGAGATCAACACCTTTTTGCTTCAGAAGTCTTGTCACATTTGCTTTCATTTTCAAATTTTTGACAAAAAGATTGATATCCTCATTTTTGTGGAGTGCAGAAATAATCTGCAGGTATGATTGCTCCACTTTTTTGACTCTACTTGGAAACGTAGTGGGATCATGAGGCCATGCCAGCCAAGTTGCATCATGCTTTTCCCATTCTGCTGGCATAGAGTATCCAAGACTCTTAGGTGTCTCTCTTAAAACAAGCGAACTAATTTGACCATAAGTTGAAGGAAGTCTATTCCTGAGAAATCCCCAACCCTCTTGAATTCTTTTGTTTTGGCTAATGTCTAATTCTGTCACTACCACTTCTTCATCTTCTTGGCTTGCCCTTTTGAGCAATCTGCCAAATGCGTCACAAACAAATGAAGCTCCCCAAAATCGTATATTGCCTTCTGTTCCTACCCGGTTAACTGATGCAACGTGAATGCCGTTAGCTATAGCATGAGAGCGCTGAATATTTTCCCAAGCAGAATGCCAGTCTTCATAGGATAAAGGATCACCTTCAAGATACCCAATTGCTGAAGGATAAAAGATAACATCTGCCCCTTGCAGAGCCAAGGTTCTTGCTGCTTCGGGAAACCACTGGTCATAGCAGATAAGCACGCCAAAAGATAGGTGACGTGTTCTGAATGTGCGATATCCAGAGTCGCCAACGTCAAAATAGTTCTTTTCATAAAAAAATGGATCATGAGGAATATGCATTTTACGATAACTTCCCATGAGTGTTCCGTCTGCATCGATCACCACAGCTGTATTGTAATGTTTGCCTGAATCACCTACTTCGAATATTGGTGCAATGATAACTACGTTCAGTTCTTTTGCAAGGCTTGACAGGGTTGATGTGGTTTCCCCCGGGATGGTTTCAGCCAACTGAGTAACATCTTTTCTTTCATCAGTTGGAAAATATTTTGTTCTGTATAACTCCTGTAAGCAAATGATTTGTGCACCTTTGTTAGCTGCTTCTCTTATCTTGGCAATGGTTTTTTCCATATTGCTACTAATATTATCTGAAACACGAGTTTGAACAAGTCCTATAGTAACTGAATTCTTAACCGTCATACGGGCACATTTGATTTAAGGTTCTTATTTACCTTTAATCTCAGTCCGTTCTTCTCTTTTCTTGTTGTGATACATGATAGTAATCAGTAAATGCATATGCTGTATATTTTACAGAACTATGACTTGCCATCTAATAGAAAGAACAAATGAAAATATTCGCATTTTAGTTAGGATAGAACTGCCGGGCCAATGGTCTTGGAT
>JACQFM010000087.1 GCA_016200035.1 Nitrososphaerota archaeon | reverse complement strand
TGCAACATAACAATGAATGACTTCAGTATTATATCCTATCGAAGGATAGTACTTTATCAACGGGGTCATCTTCATTGCTTCATACCCTGTTTCTTCCTTCAATTCTCTAAAGGCACAGCTTTTGGGCGATTCTCCTTTTTCCAAAGTTCCGGCCGGTATCTCATGTACGTAGCCATATGGGAACCGGTATTGTTTAACAAGTATGATCTTACCATCAGTTATAGCTAGCACTGCTGCCGCTCCTCTATGCTCAACAACTTCACGAATAACCCTCTTTCTCCTAATTGGTAGAGAATACAGACTCAAGGAGAGAATTTTTCCTTCGTATATCTTCCTCTTATTCATTGATAAGCGTAGCCAACAGGGTGTAAAATTTGTTCTTGTATCAATGATATACGAGATGAAGTCTCTTGGATTTTCTAGCTAGTAGAATGCCGCTTCTCACCCATTGTTGTGGAAGAGTAATTTGTTTTGGTATAAAGAGATCAGCAGATTTTACGCCATCTATCTTGTTTACCCTCTGGGTAAGTTCATCTAGTTCGAAGATATCATCGCTATAAAAGAATAGAACGATCTGATTCATAGCTAGAAAAGGCTTTTGCAAAAATACATCTGAAAATTCGTTTTCTAACTTTGCAAGAGTTTTCTTAACATCTTTTTCTACCCAGACAAGAATGGCAAATGGTATGTATCCAAGCATTTTTCGTGGGTTGTAAACTAGCGTGAATTGAATAGCATCATTATTTTCCAACTTGCTAAGCGATCTTGTTATAGTTTTTGTTGATAATCCACTCCGCCTAGATATCTGATCAATTTTTGCTCTGGGATCCACAAGAAGTATTTCTATAATCTTAAGGTCTGTCTTTGTTAGATCAGATCTTATACCAGGATTTTTTGCTTCAAAAATGTTTAACACCCTAAGATCTTTCATCAAGTTCCTTGCAATCTCTATTTTTTGAACGGGATCCTCCTTTACCACAATACTACATACAGTTATGCCACCAACACATGGAACAACAAAAAAAGGCTCTCCAATGAGTTTGACCTGCTTTAAGATGGCTTCCAAGTTCTCACCTGTTACCACAAAATAAATGACATTATAGCCTAGGATAGGCGGTTCAATTTTTAGAGTAAATTCTTCAATAATTTTTTGTTTTATCATTTTTAGGATCCTTGATTTTACAGCGGCTCCAGATATTCCGACTTTTTTCCCAATTTGTCTATCTGGGGTTCTACAATTATTCAAGAGATGAGAAAGGATCTGAATATCTATTCTGTCCATTATTTATGATTCTCACCTAATATTATGTTAAAAACATACATGTTATATGTATAAATGTCCATAATATAAAAAATTATGGGTTAAAACATTAAATATCAGACTATTATTATTTTATTATTGGATTTTCGGGCGCATCTTGGATTACGATTTATTCTAAAGAGAAGGGGAACTCTGATTACCGCAAGTCTAGCTGTTGCTATTGCTATTCTGGTCGTACAAGTAAATTCCGTTATCTTCCAAGGATTGTATGATGCTATTGTAAGAGACCAGATAAACTACAAGTTTGGCCATGTCTACATCACAAGACAAGAGAATTTTATAACTAAATCAGATTTTGTTTTAGTAAATTGGCTCGAAAGAATTCCATATGTAGAGGCTGCCACACCAAGACTTGATACAACCGCATCGATAAATGCAACTCAGTCAGGTCAACTCGTAAAACATTATGACGTACCTGTGATAGGTGTAGATCCAGTTAGAGATCCAAGAGCATCTACAATCTATAAAACTGTTGGAGACGGGCAGTTTGTTTCATCTAGAAATTCCATAGTTCTTGGAGCACTAGTTGCAAGGGATCTTGGTGGAGTACATGTCGGAGATTCTGTAAAATTAAAAATTAAAGACAGTCATGGAGAGGACGTACTTAAACGACTCACTGTGGTAGGAATAACTGAAACCGCAGGTTCCGTAGGTCTTGATAATGCTGTAATAATTAACATTGATACTTTAAGAGAAATAATAGACAGACCACATCAGACTCAGTCAATTCTTGTAAAATTAAATGATCCAACAAAAGCACAAGAAGTAAAAGATCTTTTCTTAAGTGCCTTTCCATCTACTCATGACAAGTTCAAAGCACAAACAATAGAAGAATCTGCAGAGACGACACTTCGTGGATTCAGATCTGGAATAGCACTCATCAATTTGGTTGGATACTTTGGAATGATGTCCTCTGCTTTTGCAGTTGTAACCATACAGATGATGCAGGTGACTAGTAAGACGCGAGAGATAGGCATAATGCGTGCCATGGGAATACGAAGAAAGGACATACTGATTATTTTCATCTTTCAAGGAATGGTAATCGGAGCTATAGGAGCAGCTCTTGGCACTATGTTTGGAGTATCTTATACAGCTTATGCAAAAGAAACCCATATGACATTCCAAGGTAGTCTTCCATTGGAAGTTCACTACAACTGGATTTCCTTAATACAAACAGATCTGATGGCATTTTCACTTGCAATAGTTGCATCAATTTATCCTGCATACAAGGGAACAAAATTGCAACCTGTGGAGGCTATGCGAACTGTCTAGTTTGGTTCTGGAAGTAAGAGAGGTCAACAAAGTATATGGTCAAGGAGAAACAGCTGTGAATGCTCTAAAAGATGTAACATTTTCCGTAAAAAAAGGCGAGTTTGTTTTAGTAGGGGGAAGCTCTGGTTCAGGTAAAACTACACTGCTCAATATGATTGGCCTTCTGGATCGTCCAACAAAAGGCAAGATCTTAATCGATGGAATAGATACATCAAGCCTTAGTGACAACCAAATATCTTCTTTCAGAAACTCCAAACTAGGTTTCGTATTTCAGTCTTCTAATCTCATATCAGACTTGACAGTATTGGAAAATGTTGTGTTGTCAAGAAAAATTCAGAGAACTGACGAAAATGCTCTAGAAGAGGCAATAAAATTGCTAAAATCAGTCGGCCTGGAAAATCAGATGAATAAATATGCCAACAAAATTTCTGGCGGTCAGGCACAACGAGTAGCAATTTGTCGTGCACTAATTAACAAACCTTCAATTGTATTAGCTGATGAGCCCACGGGAAATCTAGACTCGATATCTGCAGAAACCATGATTCAACTTTTAAAATCGATGAATAGAAAGCTAGGTCAAACCTTTATCGTGGTAACCCATGACCGAGAACAATTTGGAGAGGTAGACAAAGTAATCACAGTAAAGGATGGAAGAATCTCAGAAGATAAGGGAATGGAGGTTCCTGTTAAAGTTTGAAATACACAATAGCCGTTCTAGCTTCGTTACTCCTTTTTGCTCAACTAGTAGTTCCCACCTATGGAGATAACTCTCTTTTTGGTCGCGAATCACCTTTCGGTCATGGCTTTGTTGAAATAAAATTACTTGATGCTTATTTTGGTACGTCAGCTAGCAAGATTGAGGTAGAGCCAGGAGACAAAAACGTTCCCCTAACTGTAGTGTTTTCAAACGTAGGTTCGCAGGATATTGCTGGCATAAGAGGACTACTTAATTTGCCAACAGGATTTTCCTCATCTAAGTCATTACAAGGCCTGATAGAAGCTGATAATACTCAGGTTGCACAAAGTGGTCAGTCTTTTGCTTTAACATTTTTTGTAGATTTGGACAAGAATTTACCAATGCAACAATACCAAGGAACGATCAAGCTTACTTTTTCACGAGTAAGGGAATCAGGAAGTAGAGAACACTTTGATACCTTTACCTTCAAGCTTCCAGGAAAAGGAGTTTTGAATGTGAAAGCACAAAATCCATTTCTGGTACCATCAACAAATAATGAAGTCACTGTAGAGATTTCAAATCCTGGTACGGCCCCCATATCAAACGTAGACGTTGTACTACAGAATACACAGACAAGCATGGCTGCCAATACGCAGTCAACAACCAACCTAGAAAAGGTAGTATTTGATCAAAATCACTGGAAAGTAGGCACGGTTTTGGCCAATTCCAAGAGTTTCTTCTCATTTAATATTTATGTGCCACAGGATTTGGCCGATAATGCTATACATGCTCCGGTGTCGGTATCATATTTTGATGCACAGGGAAATCAGGTGACGCAAACAAGGACAATAGACTTTATTGTAGGACCTGCAAATCCTGGTTCAGCTTTAAAAATTTCCACTACACCTTATCTTACGACAGGAATTATGGAGAATCTAGCTTTAGAGTTGACTAATCTATCCGGATCAAAAATTTCAGATATATCAATTTCCGTAACACCAAACTCCGATGCAGTTAAAATCCTTCAAGACACAAAATGGTTTATCAAAGAAATAGATCCCTTATCAAAAACAAAATTAGAAATACCAGTTTTTGCTGACCGGAGTGTTCAAGAACGTGCAATAATTCTTGATATTTCAGTTCAATATACTAACAAAGGAAACACTGTAGCAGAGAAACATAGTGTTGGTCTATACATGAAAGGTCTGATCGATACATCAATTTTTGGTATTAACGTTATCGAAATTGCGGGAAAGCAGACCATAATCGGTAATGTCCTAAATCAAGGGAACACAAAAGGATTGTTTGCTACTGCAACAGTGGAGCCTCTTGCTGATTCAAACATAAAAAAATCAACTCAATATATTGGTGACATGGACACTGATGCTCCAGTTCCTTTTAATATTCCGATCGAGTTTGTAGGTGAACCAAGAGGTGGCGAACATAAAGTGCGCATAACTGTGAGTTACAAAGATTCACTTCTACAAGACCATGTTGTGACACAAGAAACGTCCATTTTCTATAAGGATAGCAATACAAAAGCAACATACGATTTAACGCAAATC
>JACQFM010000088.1 GCA_016200035.1 Nitrososphaerota archaeon | reverse complement strand
CCTGGTATCCTCAGATTTATTGGACCCATAGCAATTCCATGTGTGATTATTTCTTGTGGGAAAGGAGGCCAAACCATAGGACCATTCCATCCACCTAAGAAGAGCAAAGTAAAGAGGGCTGCAAAGGCGTATAGTTTTACATATATACCAAGCTGGACTAGCCCGTACATCATTCCTGAAAATTCTGTCAACCATCCTGCAACAATCTCGGCTTCCGCCTCTGGGAGATCAAATGGGATCCTTTCAAGCTCAGCAAGAATTGTTATAAAAAATACTATAGCTCCTATTGGCATGAAGATTATCCACCAATAATGCTTTTGAGATTCAACGATTTCTGTCAGGTATCATTTGGTGAAGAGCGCGTATTCCCCCAATGAATGGAAACTTGCTGTTTGCTGCCCATGATATAAGAACTGTGATTATTGGAAAGAATCCAATTACTGCAAATACAGCTAGCAGTCCCACATTGATATCTGCCACAACCCATCCTTTTGCAACTGGAAGTAACGAGACAAAGGCACCCGCAGTTCCAACAAAAAGAAGAGGGCCCAACCAGAAAATTGGTTTGTCTGCCTTGGCAGGTATTATAATCTCTTTTGTCATGAGCTTCAGACCATCACCTAGTAGCTGTAAAATTCCCTCTACCTTACCGCAATAAAGTGGACCTACTCTTAGTTGCATCTTTGCAAGAAACTTTCGTTCAATAAAAATGACAGCACTTGCAATAAGAGCTGCAAACCCAAAACCAGGAAATGCCGCTATCCTGAAAAATTCTGTGTGGATAAGAGATTTTACGATAGGTAGAGTGCGTGAGGGATCTGCCATCCATGTCATCGCAAGGTATGGCGTAAGAAGACTTCCGTTAATCTCTGGAAGCTGAATATAAAAAAGAGTGATAAATACAATTGGTAAACCAACCAGCGTGAATATTACCAATACCCAAAAGATAAGATCCGGAAGGGATGCAACAAATCTGCTTAATCTAAAATCAGGTGCGATTGTAGACATTTATCTATCAGCCTCCACAGGCCAGTAATTAAGACTCCAGTAAACAGCTGGCATGTTTCCTAGCTTCTCTCCCTTCAAAAGATATGGCATGCAGATCAAGTTTCTAAAAGAGCCTACACTTATCTTCACTCTGTAAGGTTCCGTTTTTGAGTCCGAGACAATATACATCCCAAGAGAGCCTCGTCCTGATTCCACTCTCCGATAGGCTTCATCATTTCCCCCTTTTGGATTGGGTTTTAGTTTAGTTCTGACCGAACCAGATTTTGGCATCTTTTTTAGGGCATCTCTTATTATTCTACAACTCTCCAGCATGTCCAAGTATGGTACTCGCGATCTTGCATACGAATCACCTTCTCTGAGCACCTGCGTTTCAAAATCCAAGCTCTCATAAACATCGTAAGGTTCTTTCTTTCTTACGTCAAAGTCCACGCCAGAGGCGCGAAGCACAGAACCTGTAGTACCAAGGCGAATTGCATCAATTTTAGATAAAATTCCTGCTCCTTCTGTTCTTTGTTTTAAAACAGGATTCTGATAGAAAATGTCCTCGTACTCTTTTAATCGCTTTTCAAAATAGTTTACTTGTCTAAGACACCTTTCTTCAAAATTTGCTGGTATGTCATTTCTTATGCCACCTGGAACAAAATACGCATGAGTGACCCTTGCACCAGACATTGCCTCTAAGAGATCGATGAAGAGCTCTCTGTCACCCATCGGCCACATAAACATCGTGGAATGCCCAAGAAAGATACCATAGATAGCAAGCCAGTAAAGGGTATAAACACAACGATTAAGCTCAGATGCCATAACACGAATGTATTTTGCTCTTTCAGGTACTTCGATTGCCAAAAGATCCTCAACTGCAAGGCAGTATGGATACAAAATGTTACAAGAGTCGTGAATTACTGGCCTTTCAAGATGTGGAATATTTTGTATGTAATTTCTATATTCGGCCATTTTCTCCTCGCCGCGGTGAACATATCCAGGATCTGGATCACATGAAACGATAAAGTCGCCATCTACCTTCATGATAAGTCTCATATGACCGGAGCCAGGATGTTGTGGACCAACATTTAGTGTCATGATTCTGTCATCCACTTTTTCAAGCTGCATACCAGGTGGCAGTTGTGTTGTCATTTTATCTTCCCTTTATTTTGAAATCTTTTCTTAGGGGTGGAATGTCAGCCCAGTCCTCCGGTAATAGTAGTCTTCTATTATCTGGATGTCCCTCAAAGTAGACTCCGAACATCTCAAAACATTCTCTTTCATGAAATTCCACGCTGTAAAATATGTCTCTCAGGGAGGTCATTCTTGTTCGATCCTCACCTGGGTTTGGAACATCTTCCCTTGGCAATCTAGTTGCTAAACTAAGTATTTGTTTTGCAAGCTGTGGTTCAGTGTATGAACCTAGATGATAAACCACCTCAATTTCTTTCGAGCTTGGATAATCCACACCAGCCACAGACTCGGCATGATCAAATTTCAATTCGTCACGGATGTAAGCTGCAATATCCAAAATGTCTTCTTTTTTTGTATTCACTCTAATCCTGTTTGGTCTTACAAAAGCAATGGTTGCTTTGTTACCAAACTTTGAAACTATCTGACCTTCATTCTCTTAATTTTTTCTTGCAGTAGTATGCATCCTTGTATAAGAGTTTCAGGTCTTGGTGGACAGCCGGGGATGTAAACATCCACTGGAATTACGCCATCAATTCCTGGAAGTACATTGTAGGAGTCAAAGTATAATCCTCCCGTGATTGCGCAGGCACCCATAGCAATTACATATTTCGGATCTGGCATCTGGTCGTATACCATTCTCAAACGTGGCGCCATTTTTCTGGTGATAGTTCCTTGTACTACAACCAAGTCACATTGTCTTAGAGAGCCAAAGGCTTCGATGATTCCAAACCTTTCGACATCGAATCTTGGACCTGACGCAGCACCGAACTCAACACTGCAGCATGCGGTTTCTATGTGCACAGGCCATAGAGACCACAACCTGCCCCAGTCAATTGCATATTCTAGGGGTTTGCCAACTGCTCTTATGAGAATATCACCTAACTTTCCAACAAATACATTGGCCGCGTTTGGTGTAATCAGTTCTTTTAGCAATTGCTGTCCCTCATGAATTTAGTATAGTCTGTTATTGATTTAAAACTTACCAAATGTTTCGCCTCCCCGACTGATATAGAGCAAAGGCAAATGAGGCAAACATTATTCCCAAAAAAGCTATAATTGGAAGCGTAGCGGTTTTGGGAAGATTCAGCAACGTACTACCCCACGCATACAGAAAAATTGACATCACATCAAAAACTACAAACATCAAAACATACGCATAATATTGCATCATGAAGTGTGTTCTTCCTTCACCACTTGGAACTTGGCCACATTCCATTGGAAGAAACTTTACCGGATTGCTTTTTCGCCCTGGTGCAATCATTCTAGATAATAGTAAAGCAGGAGCCGTTGCTACAATTGCAAATCCGAACATCAGAACAACTGGACTAAAGCTACCAGCTACCTCTCCTACCAAAGTAGCTAAGAAGCCATTCGCAGAGTATAAAAATCTATGCACATCTGCCGATCATTCACAATAATTTAGACTTGATATTGTGGCAAAGTAAAATCTTACTGTCGAAAAAAAGAATTAATGCAAAAGAATTACAACAAACAATCCTATTGTATTCTACAACCGTGTCATAACTGTAAATTACTTATTTGCTAGAATCTTAATGATTGATATATGACAGCTACAATTCATTTTCAATGGCTATAAACGTAGGCGACAAGGCTCCAGGCTTTACCTTGGTAGATACTGAACTGAAAATGCGAAGCTTGGATGATTTCAGAGGGAAAAAAGTAGTGCTCTCATTCTTTGTAGCTGCAAGCTCGCCGGTCTGTACTAAGGAGATGTGTACTTTCCGTGACTCGTGGGACCAGATGTCAAAACTTGACGCACAAGTAATTGGAATAAGTAACGATGGTCCATTTGCCAATAAAGCATTTGCAGAAGCGAATCATTTGAACTTCCCAGTATTAGGCGATTACAAGAGCACAACAATACGAGATTATGATGTACTGATGCCAGATCTCTTGCACGTGAAGGGATATGATGCAGCTAAACGTTCAGTGTTTATTGTTGATGAGAAGGGAACTGTAGTATACAAATGGGTTTCTGACAATCCTCTTATCGAGCCAAACTACCAAGAAATAATTGACTTTCTAAAAAAAGGAAAGTAATTTTTCCATTACAAGTGAAAGTCATAAATAATTTTGAATAAAGTTATTTTGTCACTCTATTTCCACTAGAACATCATTTTTTGCCACGGATGCTCCTTCCTTTATCTTCATATCTTTGATAATACCATCCTTGTGCGATTTGATCGAGACCTGCATCTTCATAGATTCCAGAACACAGATCACATCGCCTTTTGCCACTTTATCTCCCACCTTAACGTTTATTGATACTATTCTTCCAGGGATCTGACTTCGTAAGTTTACTTGAGACTCACCCCCGGATATCATTCCAGAATTTTTGTAAACTATCTTATCCAGATCCGTGTGTTTATCAAAGCTTATGCGTACACCATCTATGATTACTGTCATCTTGGTGGTGGTGTTCTCAACATATTTTGCAAAATGATATTCATTATCCAGCATAAACTCAATCCTATCATAACCCATGTTGAGAATCTTGAGTCGTCGTTCCTTTCCCTGTATGGTAATTACGTATTCATTATTCGAAAGAATTTGGACTAGTTCAGCATCAAATTTTTGATCTAGGTTTTCTATATTCAGTTTCAATTTTATGCTACATCCAATTGCGATTTCCAGCGCATGCTGCTAGTTCTGTATTGTTTTGTCATACTCTTTAGAAATTCAGAATGTATTATTGCTGCCGCAAGAGCTGCGTCGGATTTGCTTAGGGCATCCTTTTTTATATCATCACGTAGTCTATCCAAAATCTTAAACCGATCAAGGAAGTCTGTAGACAGATCTCCCTTGATAAATTCTTCACTGTCGATTATTGTCTTATAGAGTGGTATTGAGGTCTCGACACCTTCAATATAAAATTCTGAAAGTGCTAATCGGACTCTTCGTCTAGCTTCCTCAAAAGTTTCTCCCCAGGTCACAAGCTTTGCCATGAGAGAATCGTAGTAGGGAGACACAGTACAACCCGGGTAAAGATATGTATCCACTCTAACTCCAGGCCCGGATGGGATGTCTACATCTGAAACGAGGCCCGTTGACGGTGCAAAGTCAAGAAAAGTATCTTCTGCGTTTATTCTACATTCAATTGCACAACCTCTTAGCTTCAAATCTTTTTGTTTAAATGGTATTTCTTCACCGTTCGCAATATCTATCTGAACTTTTACCA
>JACQFM010000100.1 GCA_016200035.1 Nitrososphaerota archaeon | reverse complement strand
TTTGCTGAAGGGTACCACATACACACCAATACCTGTCTGTGGTATCGTGATACCATTGGTACGCATACAGAAAAGATGAAGAAAGATCCTTCAATTAATTGCGATTGCTGGTGCCATAAAGACTAGTTAGTTATCAACCGATAAGGAAACCATTGCATAACACCCGCTGAACAAGCTGGGGTTAAGCTAGATTTAGGTGAAAATAAGGTTGAAAGCTTGATTAAATTAGCATCTAAAACTTAATTTCTACAAGTCTATTTGAATAGCAAATGATAGTTAATGATTCAGGAATATTATTAGAAATTATTGGGTTCGTAGTGTTATTACTTGTGAGTGGTAGAAATCCAACAAGCGGTGTTATGTTACTAGAATCTCATAAAGATTCACCTTTTGATGTTATACGAGAACGATTAATTCCAAATCAGCATGTACATAAATCTCTGATAGTCGGCATTGTTATGGTTATCTTTGGGTTGATCCTACAATTCTCTTTTCTTAACTAACCCCCAAATACTGAACAGAAGTGTGTATCAAAACACTTATTATTTGTCTACGAAAAATTTGGCTGATGACAACAATTAGCCAGCTAAGAAGTGGGATGACAAGACTTGACACCGTAGAAGGCACCATAGATAGTATCGGTGAACCAAGAACTGTAAATCTGAGAGCGGGGGGACAAGCACAAGTAGCCGATGCAATTTTGAAGGACGATACAGGTCAAATCAAACTTACACTGTGGGATGCACAGATTAAGATGGTAAAGTCAGGCTCGAAAGTAACAATTGAAAATGGTTACATAAACAGCTTCAAGGGCGAAAACTCCCTTAATGTTGGTAAATACGGAAAGCTGAACATAATCGAGTTCTAAATGTATCTGGATTGATTTTTTCCCTTTCTCCAATCTAGTATGCTTAGGATAGTTCCTACAAACAACACTATAATACCTATTATCAAAAGGAAGCCAGAGACTGCCAGTGGAATTAGATTCTTAAAAAATGGCAAGTTCTGATTTGCCATAGTCTCAGAATGTTCTGGGTTTTCAGTAAACATCATAATTACGGAGATTGGCCTTTTGCCTTCGTTTAAGACATTGAAATTGTAGGTATCAACCTTAGGAATCTTAAATGTCTCAATTAAGACCGAATCGCTTGATTCGAACTTGCCTAAATCATCTCCAAAGATGTTGGATATAGATACTGAAATCCTGTCCATCTGCTCATAATCCATTATTTTGAGTCCCCACATCAGACCTACTTGTGATGTTTTACTTGTGTAAGGAAAAGAGTAAGAATCACCTGGCAGTATCTGGGTTTTTTCAGAGACAGAATCAAACATGCTTTCTAATGAAGGAAGGAATTTACCTGATTCTATTGAAGATTGAACGTCGGGTAGTATCGAAAACGCAATAACAAAAGATGATCCTATAAGTACCGCTCCAATTATGAGAATTAGATAACCGCGTTTGATCATATCTAGCTTATGTATCCCAGTTTTTTGTCCTGCTGCTGCAAAGGAAGTGGTTCTCCTGTAGGTCTTTGTCCCATCTGCTCTTCGATTGTTTTTATCAGGTGCTCTGTATCTTCTGCCCTTTTGCTAAGAGTTGCCATGTTAATCTTGATTCCTAACATCTTTGATAAAATTTCCAGAATAGCCTTTGATGCCTTTGCATCAACGACGTAGCCTGATGTTTCGCCGAGTAGACAAATACCAGTGATTCCCTTTGCTTTTCCAGCTCCTATTATCAGACCATTCATGCCTGTAATGCTGCCTGCATTCATTGTATAGATGTCTTGTTTTGCAAATTGCTTGACAACCTCAATTGAGGTGCTTGTTCCGTATACTTTGGGATTTTTTGAAAAAGAGCCTGTTATGTAAGCCGCAAGAGTGTAGATAGTCGTAACATCAAGCTTTTTACAAAGACCGACAATTTCCTCAGCCATCGCATATTCACTTTCTGGTGTGACTGGTTGAGCATCTCCTGTAAGAAAGACAATGTCATTTGGCATGTTTCTACAATAATATAAGGTGCTCTTCATCTGATCGACGGTTCCATCTGGCAATATCATGACTTGTGGCGGAAACGACGAAGAGAATATGTTTGCAAAGGCTACTCCCTTAAGTTCCTCTATTAGATAATCAACTGCAAGCTTACCTACATATCCGCTACCTGGAAGCCCGCAGATAAGATGTGGATTTTTGAGCTTTGGCATTTCATAAATTTCAGTAGTAATTTTTGGTTGAAACGACATGCCTAGGAAGAATGTTCATTCAAATATTAATTAAGCGTAGAATTTCTATCTTCTTTTTCCCTTTCGAGCTTTTCTTCTTACCTTGCGTTTTAGTCTTAATTTCCTTTTTCTTGTTCTGGTCTTTGTTTTTCTTACCTTTCTTGTTCTCGTTTTTGTTTTTCTTGCCTTTCTTGTTCTTGTCCGTGTTCTTCTTGCCTTTCCTATTCTTGTTTTTCTTGCGGGTCTTTTTCTTCGCTGCTTTGCTTTGCGCTTTGATTTGATAATTTTCCTCTTTGGTTTTTTCTTGGCTTTGCGCCTTTGTTTTCGTCTTTTAGCTCTTAAAAGTTCTAGTCTCTGCTGAGCTATACTTAAAATGCGGCCAGCTTGGATTTCTTTTCCTTGTCTTGATTTAACTTCAGGGCGCAGCCGTTCCTCTGCCTTCTCACTAGATTTGAGCTGGTCCAAAAGCGATGGTTTTGAACCTGTGAGTTGCCTAATTTGAGTCTCGATCTTTGATTTGCTTTTAGTATTGTCTGCTATTAATTTAGACAATCTTTGTTCTGTCGCATTTCTTTGTTTTATCGCAGAATTTAGTTCACCAATTTTCTCATCAATGATTTTAAGTCGTTCCAAGGTACGCGTCTTCTCCTCTGGTGAGTTGGCAAACTCGATTTCTTGTTGAACTCGATCTTTTGCTTCTTGCTCTTGTTTTAACCGATCTTCTGCAGCAATATTCAACCTCTTTATGCTATCTTGTTGCGCCAAGAATTGACTTAGCAGTCTTGATATTTCATTCCTTTTTCTGATAGCTGCTTCTTTTCTTTTTTCAAGAGAGGAAAGTCCAGAGGATGACCTTCTTTTTAGTGAAAGAGCTGATTCTAGCTTTCTTTGGCTTTGTCTTCTTCGTCTTATGGCCTCTAATTTCTTATTTTTATAAGATGATACTAGATTTTTAAGGGATGGCATGGGTTTTTAGAGATTTTGTACTCGATTAAGTTTTTGTTATGATTACTAATTGACATAAAAGTTAATATTTTTGACATCTTTTGTAACTTTTTAGTAAATTTTCAAAAGGGAGGTGCTCAAAACATCGTAGAATTTATTGGGCATTTTTAAAAAAACGGCATGGAGTTTCATCCGTCACAACTTCCTGTCTCTAAAATATTTCATGTAAATAATGAAAGTCAGGCTTCAGATGCTGTCACAGAAATGGTTAAGCTAGGATTTGCAACACAAAGGAGCGCATTTAGGGTTTTGATTACAAAGGACAAAGATATTGCAAAAAAGATTGGCTTCTTGATAATCAGTGAGCTCAACTACGAATTGAGAAAGACAAAACAGGAGCGTGATGTCATGTACTGGATATATCATTATGACGAATCACATTACGCTATGGTTTTGATAAGCTCCAAAGTCTTTCAGCAATTAGGCTTTTGATTCTCCAAAAATCAGATGCAACTTGAGTTTCTTTGAGACTGCGTCGGCAATTATTATCCCAAGAATAGTTCCTCCGACAACATCCATCGGAAAATGTTCCAATATGAAGACCCTGCTTGTAGACACCACAGCTGGAAATATCCAAAGAAGATAACAGCCCCTTGGAAATCTACTTGAGAGGGCAAAGCCAACCACAAAAGCAAAAACAGCTGCACGAGTTGCATGGCCTGATGGATAGGAGCCTATTCCGAAAACTGATGTATCAGGCTCGGGCTTAATTGGAAATGGTGTACCCTGAAATTGTAGACTGGGTCTTTCTCTGTCCAGAGTCAATTTTAGATATCCAGAGGCTATAGTTCCCGCCAAGACAGCTAGTATCAAAACAAGACCCAACCTCCTTGTCTTTTTTATAATTAATAGCATAAGACAAAATATCATCATGTAAAAGACACTTCCTATTTCTGAAAAAATCTGCATTGCGTAATCAAGGTAATAGTTTCCTCCAATTGACTGAGCACTGGTTTCAATACTATTATCTAGTGGTTCTGTAACTTTTGTGTAAACCAGTATGGTGGCGAACACAAAGATCAGTACTAGTAAAAAAAACCTTCTTGATCGAATGTCAAAAATCCACTGATGCACTTAGACAACTCCCTGATTGGCTTTCATTTACAACTAGACGCTAACTGATCTGATATTAAAATGACAGCATCTTCAAATTGGTCAGAACTTTAAAATAATCCATAAATAGCACGTTTTAGAACCTTGTTACCCACTAGATCTTTGTTTAACTAAAAGATTTTAACCGCACCAAAAGATAGGATCGGCGTGAGGTTTCTTACCCTTGAAGATTTTAAAACGTCAGGGAAGACTGTCTTTCTTCGTGTTGATATGAACTCGCCTATGGATCCAGAAACCATGCAAATACTTGAAACTAGTAGAATAAGAGAATCTGCAGAATCCGTAAAAGATCTTCTAGGGGCAAAGGTAGTCATAGCCTCTCATCAGGGTAGAGTTGGAAACAAAGACTATACTGGCATGGAAAACCATGCCAAGGTCCTAGAACAAATTTTGAATCGCCAGATAACCTATGTTGAAGATGTGATTGGTACAGAAGCGCAAAGAGAGATAAAGAAGATGAAAGATGGCGACATACTCTTGCTTGACAACCTCAGACTCTGCGCAGAAGAAAATTACGAATTCTCGCCAGCTGATGCGGCAAAAACTATTATGGTTACCAGACTAGCAAAGCTCTTCGATCTTTGCGTCCTAGACTCTTTTCCAAGCTCACACAGATCGCACCCCTCCATAGTTGGTTTTTCACACGTGCTTCCAGCATGTGCTGGACGATTAGTAGAGCGCGAGGTCCGTAAGCTTGATGAGATAATGACAGTTACCAAGGGTCCGCATGTTGTAGTACTAGGAGGTTCAAAGGTGATGGACAGACTAGAAGCGATAAAGACTCTTATTCAAAATGGCAGGGCTGACCAAGTCCTGCTCACTGGTGTAATTGCAAACGTATTCATGCGTGCTCAGGGAAGGGTAAAATTTCCACTTGGTATAAAAAGCGAAGATGAGGTTATTTCAAAAGCACATTCTCTAATTGGCGAGTATCCTGATGTCTTTACAACGCCAGTGGACATTGCAATAGACCGGGACGGTTCCAGAGTAGAAATGGACGTAAGAGAGCTTGACAAGGGTGATCAGATTCTTGATCTTGGACCCAAGACAGTTGAACATTATGTAAAATCAATTCATAGTGCAGGAACCGTCTTTATGAGTGGCCCTGCAGGATTTTTTGAAAATGATAATTTCAAGTTCGGCACTGAGAGCCTTCTCAGAGCCGTCGCAAATTCCTTTGCAACTACAATTGTTAGCGGTGGTCACCTTACTGCCGCATTAAAAAGATACGGGTTGGCAGAAAAGATTCATCATATAAGTACGGCTGGTGGTGCTCTGGTCCTATATCTAACTGGCGTAAAACTTCCAATGATTCAATCGTTGGAAGAAGCTGCCAAACGATATCGAGCTAAATAGATGCCTTACAGGAAGGGTTGGGACAAATTCTTTCCTCTGATTTACCTAGGTAAATTTCAAGATTGCATGAATTACACGTGAACTTTTCTACAGGAGCGTTGAGTTTGAACCATTGTGTTGTAAAGTCTTGTGCTATTGGTCTGATAAGCCCATCGTTGTGTAGATTCTTAAAAAATGGTTCCATATCATCAGTAGTAAGGGACTTGCCGATCTCTCTGCTTAGTATTTCAAAGATCTGATCGTTTGTGAATCTCCCATTCATGTCATTGAACTTCTCGAAAATTATTTTTCTTATTTGTAAGGAGATCGATGGAGGCTGAATGC
>JACQFM010000074.1 GCA_016200035.1 Nitrososphaerota archaeon | reverse complement strand
ATCCTACCTCGTGTTCTTTTGGAAGATCATCAATTATAGATGGTACCTTATGCAATTTCTTTTGGAATCTATGTGATAGCTGTCGTAAAGTCTTGTTTGAAAACAGGATACTACAATCACTATACTTGATTTGATACTCCAGATTCATCACAATATTGATGGCAGATGCCTCTAAGATTACCGGATCCCACCCAAACTCAGGAAGCAGTCCTAGTGAAGCTATTGTTGCATGCTCCTTAGTATCATTGCGTATGTATTGCATAAACGCGCATGCAAAGGAGCTTCCAGTTCCACCGCCCATCGCAAATGGTATAGTAAAACCACGGACAGGTTCTGGAGAAAGTGCGGCAAGTTGTTTTTGCATGTTATACTTTGTACTAACTTCTTTGATGAATCTAGATTTTCCTTCTGCCCAGTTCCTTGCAGCACCACCAGAGCCATGTATGACGTGTTTATCTCTTAACGCAAAAAGATCTGGATATGATTGAAGAATTAGATTTGCTGCTCTAGGATCCAAGTCCACTAGCAGTGCCCTGGGTATAAGTGGAACTTCACCCCCATTGTAGGAATTTGAAAATCGTAAAATCGTACTACCATATCTTTTTAGAACCTTTGATTCCTCTTTTTCGTTACGAAGTGAAGGTCTTAGAGGATCTGCGCCAACATCAAGCAAGAGCCTTCTGTAAGATTCTGCGCCAAGTCCTATTCCACAATGACCAAAACATGTCATCAAAACTGGGGCTGGTGGAAGAGGAGCTACTTTTGACAAATCCTAACACCCTTACAAGTGATCTTTTGTCTCTTTAATAGAAGAGTGCAACAATGTAAAGTGGTGACTTGACTCTTATAGACATCTGATAGATCTGAATACCTTGCCATTGGTGTTTTCTATCAAAGAATTAGTGCAATTGAATTTAAGATTTAAGTAGGAATGATTCTTTTATCTCAACTCACTCTTGTTTTAACGCTTTTTTGAGAGCTCTGAACTCATCTATAGTAATTTCTCCTTTTGCAAGTCTATTCTTTAGGACAAGAATATTGTAATCTTCATATGATATTTCAGTGCTTTTAGAAGAATTTGTTTCTTTTTTGCTTTCTTTCTCTTGCGTAAGGTTTGACACCATACTCTGAAGATATTTGTAGTCTGAAAGATATAATGGCGCTTCCTGTTTCAATGTGTTCAAGATATTTTGGAGTCTTTTTGAATCACCTATTCCTGATTCGATTAATTCTTGAACAGATTTGATCAAATCTTCTGACAATTATTTTAACACACCCTAATCATAACTGCAAGCACGTTCTAGCATAAGCGTTTTGTTAAAAATTAGGGCGAAAAAGCTCTCGCTCTATCCTTAATCTTTCCATCAAATGTAGCAGTAATAGTTTCACCTGGCTTACCATCGCATGGTCCTATCTTAATAATAAAATGATCTGGCGTTTCAACAGTACATCCTGATTGGTCTACTTGTACAACCTTTACTTCTTCAGTTATGTGTCTTGGTAGCAAATTCCAAAAAGGAAACACCACTGTTGCCATGATTATAACCACTATGGCAGCAGCTATTGGAATAGCCGTTTGTTTTGAAAATTCCATTATTCTATTATGATATTAAGTATGGTGTTATTTTAATTCTCTTCATTGAAAATCTATCAGCTAAAATCATGTGTTTATTATCTTGCTTCTCTTCAATTGTCTTCTTACAATCATTGTAGCAACTATCATTATCAAAACTGCTGCAATCTCGAAAAAAATCCAATCTGCCCTGTGAAATGGGATTGCAAGATTGTAAAATGGAGTAAAGAGAGGAAAGTTAGTATCACCTACAAAAATGTCATATGACATATGAGAAAGCAGTGCCGCAAATGCGGTTGCTCCTAGTAGTAAATCTTTTCTCCCAAAGACTAACATTATAACTGCAACCGATATTATTCCAAACACCATTGAGTGACCCATCCTTGAGAGAGCTTCAATATTCAATAGGTTAACCAAATGATCAGAATCTACCAGAACCGCAAACAGGCCACCTAAGAGAAAATATCTCAAACGAAGAGTTACTGCACAGGCTACAAGGCCCCATATTATGTGTACGACTACCTCTTCTACAGTAAGGCTTCCGTTAGTGAGAGGATTGGGTAACAAAGTTCTTTCAGGGACAAAAAATATTCCTATCATTGAGAAAGCTGCTGATAAGATAGCATATGTCGCTGATGCTCCTATAATGAATTTTATATCAATTTTCATGACTTGATTTCTTAGAATTATGGTTTAATTAATTGATGTTCTTTACAATATTTTTTCTTAGGACTCGGGCCAATTGGCTCCACATGCATAACATACGCTTCTCATTCCATTGTACCTCTCATCATAATATAGTCCACAATTAACAGACTCACATCCTATACAGTGTACAAGATCATCCGAGTCCAATACAACTGTCTGTGATGGATATCTTCCATTAAGAATTATCATTATTGCATGTGCCTTGCTTTTGTACTGAGCATATTTTCTGCCATCTTCGCTTACAGCTCCGGAAATTTGAACCAAATTGTAATCCTTTAATCTTTGTAACTTTTTGTAGACTAGCGGGATAGGTATTTTACATTCTATACTGAGCTGTTGTGCGGATTTATGCGAGTCCATGGCAGCTTCAAGCAATTTCCTTGAACATTTGTCACCAAGTATTTTGAATATGGCATCTGCTGTTGATTCGTCCTGTATTGTCCTGCCACGTAATATCACTTTCATATCCATATCTAGATTCATCTACTCCTCTGATTGTGCAACCCTATTGGCAACGACATTCTTATGAATAAACGATGCTAAACATGTCTAAAATAAAAAGATAATCCTTTTAGGAAAATAATCTGATTTTTTCTATATAGCATATGATCCTGCCAAAGTATTAATGGTTCTGCTGCAGACGCGCTGATAATCATCTGTGAGTTTGCATCTTGCTTGCATCGACTCGAAGGATTACTGGCATTGCGTTGCCCAAGTTCCCCTTCATCGCTTCACCTGTAAGCCCACTAGGATTGCAGAACCTTTGCAACCACTTGTAAGAGATGTTCATGGCAGCTATAACATCTCTGTCCATGTATCTCTTACAACTACCGCACCACAATTTGCGATGTTGATACCTGTCCTCTTGGGTTCTACTCCCGCATATTGGACACAGTATGCTGGTGCGAACTGGCGATACAAATCGTACCGGAATTCCAACCCATGCAGATTTGTACTGTACCTGTCTTTGCAGTTCATAGAAAGGCCATCCATTCATCATCGCTCTGTACTTTCTGCCTTGATAGTTTCCCTTTCGATACAGCTTTCTGATTCCTTTGATGTCTTCAAATACAATCATGGATCTGGATTCGTTTGCCTTCCTTACAATTTCTTTTGAGATTCGGTTGAGAAACTGCTTGACTCTTCTTGCTCTCCTGCTACCTAATTTTGAGTAGATCTTTTGTCTTATCCTGTGATCGTTTCGCTTAAAAGTTGATATTATTTTTCTACTTCGATGTACAATCTTTGGAAGGTCTTTCATGTCATAGATTATCACTTTTTCATGGTTTCCTGCAGTAACGTTTCTTAGGTTTCTGTCAATTCCAGTGGTGTTATCGCACTTGATTTGTTCAACCTCCTTTTGTATGCAAAGGCTGATCGAACTTGGTGTGATTACAAACGATTTTACCCTAAGTGAGCTGTCTTGTAGAATTTGCTGTGTGTGATGGTTCAGTATTATATTGATGTACCGTCTGTTTCCTGCTGGGATTGAAAGTAGCATCCCGTTTATCTTGAACCCATAGCATGATACCAGATATGGTTTCTGTATGTATGGCAGTCTTGGAGTCTTGCCTTCCTTGACGGAGCGTTTCACTTGAGCTAGTCTGCCACATGCCTGTGAGATTGCGTTGAGCTTGTAGTAGGATTGGATTTGATAGCAGTCAAGTTTGTGGTAAAACAATGAAGAAAACTTTCTGAGGGTGGTGACGTTTTTTTCAAGACCCAACTGTATACAGTGGTTTACCATTTGACGGAATGTCTCCATGATAAGATCAAGTTCTTGGTTTGGGCAGTAATCTTGCCTTACTGACTTGACTGCAATCAACAAACAAGAATGTACTATTTGCGCGAAAAAGAGTTGGTTATATTGTTATCAGCCTAGATTGCAACAGAACTGTTTTAATTATAAACTATAGATGAATCATTATGGAGTTTGTCAAAGTAGGGGAGCCTGACGTTAAAAAGCCATTAATTATTGCTGCAATGCAGGACATGGGAAATGTGGGCAGTATTGCAGTTGATTTTATTAACAAGAAATTAAGCACAAGACTTTTTCGTCATGTATCATCCTCATATCCTCCCTATGTGGTCGATAAGGGTGGATACATTGAGTTTGAGCAAGAAAAATGGGAATATAGGTATGGCAAAGACACAATAATTTTTGGCGGCGGCAATGGCCAGCCTCAAACAAACGAAGAACTATACGAGCTTTGCCAAGATGTTATTAACATCGCAAAAACTTGTTCCGCCAGATTAATTTACACCCTTGGCGCGTTTCACACTAGTAGAGTAATCGGCAAGAGTCCTAAGACGTTTGTTACAACAACTTCACCAGAATTGACTGAACAAGTAAGAAAAATCGGTGTTGAGATT
>JACQFM010000072.1 GCA_016200035.1 Nitrososphaerota archaeon | reverse complement strand
CTTGAAGTCCTATTAACTCATGTCCTTTAATGTTTTCAGGTGTAATCATTGCTTCCTCATCTCGTTTAGCCTGGTAAGAATTCTCGCTATATCTCTTCTTAATGGTCTTAGCTTGCCACTTTCTTTTCTCAGTGTTCCTTTGGAACCTTCAACACGTAATTTAGTCAGCTCAGAACGTAACTGGCTTAGCCTATCTTTAAGATCGGTCTCATTTAATTCTCGGATGGTCTTCATTTTCAGTCTAGTCATTACTTTAATTCCTCTTCTGCTTCTTCAAACGTTTCAACAGACTTGACCAGTTCCTCTTCTTGTGCAATTAATTCACTTTCCGTCTTTGGTTTAGAAGAATCCTCAGATATTTCCTCTATGGCAGTAATTTCTTTTTCCTCTACTTCTATTTCCTTTACTTTAGATGGAGCTTCTTCCTGCTTAGCTTTTAGTTCAAACTCCGGAATGTATTTTTCTTTTCTTGCAATTCTGATGCGTACACCTATGAGACCCATTTTCGTATTCACGTGAACAATGTCTTCTGAAACTACAACATCTGCGTGATGCCCTGCTCTAGGCAGAATTCCTTTACTATGTTTTTCAAAACTGGAACGTTCACCTCTAAGCTTTCCAGAAATTGTAATTTGAACACCCATTGCTCCAGCATTCATTATTGTCTGCATTGTCCACATGACAGCTCTTCTAAAAGCCGTGCCTCTTGCCAAATGCTGTGACATTCTGTTACACATTACGCTAGGTTGAAGCTCTGGCTTTGTGATTTCTATTACAGAAATTTGTGGGTTTTTAAGATCAAAGTCCTTTTCAAGTACCTTTGTTAGATCACGTATTCCAGCACCTTTTCTTCCAATTACGATTCCGGGTCTTGTCACATGAAGTCCAACTCTAGTTCCAGTTGGTGTTTTTTGAATGTCAACATCAGCAAATCCAGATTCTTTGATAGCTTCTCGCAGGTAATCCTTTAACAGCATTAGTTTATAGCTATCATTTATTACGTTTTTTACTGACGACAAATCAAATCTCCTGAGCTACAAGCTCCACATGTGTCAATATGTCAACTTTTGGAGATGCTCTTCCCATTGCGCGAGGAGTGAATCTTTCAATCTTTCTTCCCTTGTGTACTGTTGCGTTTACTATTCTAAGTCTATCCAAATCCATTCCACGATATTCTGCATTTGATTCCAAGTTATCGAGGAGTTTTATGAATTCGCCAGCTGCCTTCTTCGGGTATCGGCCTGACATAACGCCAGTATCAGATTTGTGACCAACTTCGTTCTTGTATCGCCTAAAAGGAACGGCGCGCTTTAGTCTTACAACATCCATCAAATAGTCTCTTGCCTTTTCAATCGACATCCCCTTTATAGCTACTGCGATTTCTCTAGCATGTTTATGAGAAATAGTTTTTTCCCTGATAGCTGAACGGACATGTTTTGTTTTGTCATAATTTTGGAACGCATATTTGAAGCCACACATATAAAATCACTTTAATGGTACATACAAGCTAGATCTTGATGCTCCCACACCAGGTGCTCCGTGAACCACTCTTTTGTTTGTCATAGCGTATTCTCCCAGATAATGGCCAACCATTTCTGGTTTTACTACGACTGGCAAAAATTCCTTGCCAGAAAAAACATTTATCGTCACTCCAACCATGTATGGCATGATGATTACATCACGAAGATGAGTCTTTATTGGATTTGTTAGCTTTCCTGCTTTTGCTAATTTTGTTTCTTCAAGTAATTTTCTTTTATCATCAGTTACACCTCTTGTAAGGGACCTTCTTTGTCTTGCCGGCAATAATTCAAACAGCTTTTCTAGGGATAAATTCTGAAGTTCAGCAGTTGAAACTCCCCTATATTTGAATTCTTTAACCATCTAATACCACACTGATACGCGAGAGCATTCTATGCAGACCATATTATAGCATTCCTATCTTTGTTGCAAGATCCCTTGCTTTTTCTGTGGTTTGGAATTTAACAAAGGCCTTCTTACCATACACAGTTCTGCATACGTTCACAGCGACAGGTTCTTCGTTATAAAGAACCTTTACTGCCTCCATAATTTTTGGTTTAGTGGCAGTATCTTTTACTATAAAGCAAATTCTATTTTCCCTCTCTACCAAAGCAAAAGTTTTTTCTGTAATGTACGGTTTTAGTACCACTTTAATTGCTTCATCAGCATTCATTTTATTTTCACCATAAGCTCCAGATGTGGAGACTTTATCTTTGCAAGTTCTTCTATAGCGCCTTTTGAAAATACCGTCAATCTGATAGGTTGAGAACCTGGTACCAAGTCTAGAACACTCAACTCTGATATAGATTTCACATCTACTCCAGCAAAAGATCCACAAGCTTTGGAAAGGTTTCTTGCATCGTTTACAACCATAAGGATGCTCTTGCCAATCTTAGTTTTTCTTCCCCTCAGAAGAGGTTTGCCCGATCGACGCTTAAGTCGTGATATCAATCTATCAATGTCCTGCTTTAGATTTAGTGCATCAAAAAATTTTGCCAAATCTTTTGATTTTGATATATTTTCAATTTCGTTAGAAACAACAAGTGGAAATGAATCAATCTTATCAATTCTGTGTCCTCGTAATTTTATCAGATGCGCTGATGCTGTTGCTGCAATTGCTGAGCATAAGGCAAGCTTGTTTTCTTTTTTGTTTAACTTCTTGTATATGACTTTTTCAGAAATAGGAGGATGTGCCTGTCTTCCACCTCTTACCATTGCTACTCCACCACCTTGACCTTGTCTACCACCGCCCCCCCCATGCAGCCTTGCAACTCTCGCTTGATGATGACCGGTTGGGGGGCTGTTTGATTCTGCTACAACATCCATTCCCGCGTTTCTGTATCTTCCTTGACTCTGAAACTTATGAGATTCAAGGTTAACATACGCTTTGTGCAAAAGATCAGTTCTAAGTGGTGTGGAAAATACTGGAGGTAGCTCCAGTTCTTCTGACTTGGAACCATTTAGCGATAGAACTTGTGTTTTCATACCATTATCTCCAAAATATTAGGTTGTGTAATTTTTGAAACAGTGTATCGCATTGGAGATCGTAGCTTAACCAATCTTCTATATGTACCTGGAATTGATCCACGTATAACTACATAATCACCGCCTACCAATCCAAAATGTTTGAATCCGCCTGGTGGATTTATTTTAAATTCATTATTTTGCGTATTGCTTATTATCATAATTCTGTTATTGTATTGTGTTCTCTGATGAAAACCGCGTTGACCCGCTCGTGGAACGGTATACATTATTGTTGAAGGACTTATTGGTCCTAGTGTACCAAGAGCTCTTACACTCTTTCTTGATTTGTGTTGTTTCTTTTTCACACCCCATCTTGTGATTGGTCCTTCTATTCCTTTTCCCTTCGTAATTGCCGCAATATCTACTGCTGCTCCCTTTTGAAAAACATCAGAAATTTTTACCTGCCTGCCTATGAGATCTTTTACAAAAGCAAATTGTTTTTTAATATCACCGCCTCTTATGGCAACTTCAAACACATATGGTCTTTTTTGTTCTAGGCCTACCTGTCTTGGTATTATAGCTACGACCGCAAAAAGTTCAGAAACCTTCCCAAGAATCTTCTCAGCCCTTTCGAGACTTTTCTCATCGGATTTTATAGCAAACAGCCTACCAATCTCTTTTGGTAAATCTTTTGCGTAAACGTCAAAAATTGAATTCAAGCCATATCTGCCTTTTGAATAACCGCGGATTCCTATCACCGTAATAGGTGGAGTTACAACAACGGTTCCAAGACTCACAAGTTGTTTACCGAAATTTGGCGTTTTTTCTCTATCATCTATACTCGCAACACGTATACAGCCAGCCTTGAAGCCAGCATGTGCTAAAAGTTTCGGTTGATCGCCTTGCTCATCTGGCCACGCACGAATCCTTGCCTCCATGCTTTTAGCTCTGGCTCGCGGAAGGTATGCAAGACTTCCTCGCCTTGGCTGGCTATGTTTTCTATGACCCATGGATAAACGCTAAATGTCGTAAACCCCATTATAAGTCTATTATTAAAAATAATGTTTTGATCTAATTTTTATGTAAATTTTGATCTTATGGTTTTAGAAAACCGGTTAGTGCCATTACTAATATTATTGCGCCGATTATAACTCCACTTACACCAGCTATCACTGCAAAAATTAAAATTCTTTTTTCTTTTGACAATAAAATTATTTAATTTGAAATCGTATTAAACTTAGTTACGTGTAAGGATGTTCAAAATAGCCAAAGTCCCAAGTATGGCCTCTTCTAGTCTAACAGTTTCAGTGGCTTGTTCTGGAAAGAAATTTAGAATTTGCGAGTGAGGTATTTCATTTATTGATTTACCTAAAATCTCGTGCAAACCACGTTCTGGCGAGCCAAAAACAAGTAGAACCGATGTATTCGATATTTCAGAAAAATACTTTTGTGCTTTGTGTATTGTTCTGCCCTTTTTTGATGTCAAAATTACGTTGAAATTCCAACGAGACAGAAGTGTTCGCAAATTAGCACTTTCTTTAACATCGTAACCCCAATACTCTTTTACTTCATCTTCTGAGATTTTACTCACAGAAAAATCAGGGTAACCAGTCTTGAATTTTACGGTTACTCTCTTTCCTATCTCTTCCTCACCAGAATATGGAATAAGCTTTTTTACTCCAACATCTATATGTTTTCTTCCGTTTGCAAAAATTACCACCCCTTCCCTAATGTCATCAATTTTGATTTTTTCTGTATCAGAAGTGTATAAATGATGCGGGATTTTAAGTGGACTAAGGCTTCCTGCAAATTTTAGCTCTGCAATTTTTTTAAAAAGTCCTCTTCTAAGATATTGCGGAGTTTCAAGATATTTCAAAATTGTTCGCAACATAGCTCTGTCTGATTCGTTGCCAGAGCTTTCATGATAGATATGTATGGTCTCTACACGAAATATTGCGCATGCTCTGGCAATTAAGGAAATTTTCATTGATTTGCCAAGTTGAGTAGGTTCGTCAACTAAAGATGAATCTGGTATGGCAACCGAAATTTTCAATGAAGCAGGTTATTTGTATGAGTTATAAAACATTAGAGATTAGGTTTGTCTTTTAGTGCTGTGTTCCTTCGCCTTAGCTGCGTACTTTTCTATGTCCTTCTCGGATAGTTTTGTTAACACTTTTGTTTCATTGGGAATCTGTGACATCTTGATGTGTTTTATTCCTTCTTTTTCTTCGCTCACTAGGTATATCGATTCTATTGCTATTGCTGCCGCATCCTCTGTAGACATGTCTTTTTTGTAGTATTTTTCTAAATATTCGTTTACCTGATCAGCGCCAGATCCAATTGCTACCGCATCATATGAGATGTAGGTTCCACTTGGGTCTGTAAGATATATGGTACTTCCGCTCTTGTCAATTCCAGCAATTATCAATGCAACGCCAAATGGTCTCACTCCAGCGTATTGAGTGAATTGCTGACACTGATCAGCAAGATGTTTTGCGACAGATTCGACTTCTACTGGCTCGTCGTAAATCATCCTATTACTTTGAGCAAAGAATCTCGCATTATCTACCTGACTGCGTGCGTCTGGGATATATCCAGCAGCGGCTACACCGATGTGATCATCGACTTGAAATATCTTCTGAGTAATTTCAGAGTTCTGTAGTTTGCGCGGTTTCTCTTCTACAGCCAATATGAGGCCATCCTTACTCTTAATTCCAATTGCGAGAGTTCCACGTCGAACCGTTTCTATTGCATATTCTACTTGGTATAACCTACCGTCGGGAGAAAATACTGTGATTGCTCTATCATATCCTGCAGCTGCCGGTAACAAATCAATTTTCATACCTTTGAAGGTTTAATTTAAGTCTAGTGCTATTTTGATCATGCATTTTGAGATCCCATTTCGCGGTCACAAAAATATCAGAGGACTACATGAAAAAACAATTGAGATAACAAAGGATACCAAACTCACTACAAATGGTGATTGTATTATTGGAGTAAATGCGGATTGTGGTTGTAACGATATTCCCGAAAAATTGAAAAAACTTTTGCGTGATTCTAAGTCAGATGTTGTAATAACCATTACTGTTAAGGATCTTTCTTTTAGAGTAAAAGGAAAGGGAAATCAAGAACTTATTCTGACTGATCCCCATGACATTGTAATTAGAAAAAGCTCATTTGTTTGTCCCAGGACGTTGGCAGTTTGCTGCGATAAAGCATCGGATCATATACCAAGACAAATGATTAAGCGCTTACAAAATCCAGACTCACGAGGGATTTTTGCAATAGATGTTTAGTTTTCTATAGATTTTGATTTTGTGTTTCGCAACGAATTGATGCTATGATTATCTTCAAAAATGTTTGTCATGGCACGGTTTACTATTTCCATTAGAACTGATTCGTTGACATTTTTTCTTGAGTCATGACCATCCGAATCATTCTTTTTAATTTTTGAATTCGTTTCCGCTATAATGTTTTTTAGTATTTTTTCCACCTTAAGCGAAGCATCAGTTATTGTTTTGTGATAGCTGGCATCAAAGTTTAGTTCCGTATTTGAACCAACAATACGTACAGATGTTCCATAAAATTTCATTACAGCTCCTCGTACTTCTTCCATCTTGACAATCTCAATCAGTTTAGCCTTTTTCAATATATCCAAATGATGTCTTATAGTAGTGGTAGCTTTTTTGTATCCGGCCTTGCTAAGCTCGACAGCTATTTGTTCCGCTGAAAGTTGTTTGTGATATAAAATTTGAATAGTTTTGATTCGCACTAGATCGTCAAGTGCTTTGGTCTGTTCAAGGTTAGTAGCAATGATTCTGTTTACTTTTAGATTTTTTTGTAGCAAGGTGGACATTTCTTGGTTGGGTTCTTGGGATTAACTAAAATGTCAAGATATCATAATTTTTTACCTATTACATTATTTTTTTTTATGTTACATGGATATTCGTTTTAATTGAAGTAAAATGACTATTTGCCAATTAATATCGTACTAAAATTATATATCTAGTACCGTTATTATCAATTTAGTACCAATACAAAAATCTATAAAAATTTTTAAAAAAAGGCATTTTTTGGAAAAGGTGACGATCTGGCGGCTTTCTAACGACTAAAACAGGCAAATAAGGATCTTCAAAAATAATAAGATTCGAGTTAGAGTGAACGGCCAGTAATCCGCTTGTATGCAGCAATATATCTTTCAGACATCTGCTTACAAAGCTCTAATGGCAGCTCTGGTGCAATAGGTTCTTTGCCAGCCTGCCTTTCCTTTTCGAATTTGTCCTGATAACCACGCTCAGTTAGCCAATCACGGAGAAGCTGTTTGTCATAACTTTCTTGAATTTTCCCGACTTGGTAGTTCTCTTTTGGCCACATCCTGTACTCGTCTGGACCTATTGAATCGCCAAGGAGAATCTCTTGTTCGAATCTTCCAAATTCTATCTTCAGGTCTGCCAGTACAAATCCACCATTTTCTGCTATCTTTGTCATTTTCTTATAGATTACAATTGATGTATCTTCTAGCCAATGGTATTCATTTGCAGTAACGAGATTTTGCTCTACAGCATGTTTTTTTGTTATAGGCACATCATGTGACTCGGATTTTGTAGTAGGATCAAATATTGGTTCAGGGAGTTTTGAAGCTATTCTAGTGTCTGCATTACTAGGAATTTTAACCTCATCTTTTTTCCACCTTGCTACCAAACTTCCATAAAAGTATCCTCTTACAACACACTCGATTGGTATCATTTTCATTTTTCTTACTACCATCTTGTCTTTACCTTCGGTTCTTACGTAGTGGTTTGGATTAGGAAGTTCTTTAAACCAAAATTCTCCGAATTTGCAAAGAATCTCGCCTTTTCTTGGTATGGGAGTGGGTAACTTTACATCAAATGCTGAAACCCTGTCAGTAAAGTGAAAAAGTAAATTGCCGTCGTCCAACTCATAGATGTCTTTTACTTTTCCTGAACGCAGAAACTTCAAACATCGGTCATTAATCTACATCCGATTTAAATTGATATACAAGCACAGCAACTAGTCAAGAACCCATCATACCAGGCATCTTTGTGGGGATTCGGTAAGGTTTTGTGACATGAAGACCTTCATCACAAGTTACGGTAACTTGCTTTAGCGCATTTCCAGAGGGTGGCGACATTATGACTTTCTCACCTGGCATTAACACGGGAATTTTGTCAGTATGCCCTTCGTAGTCTACTATTACATTGGTAAGTGGCGCTCTTCCCGTATTATGTATGCTAACGCGTGCAGTTGTAAACAAATCCTGTGGGTCCTTGAGAGGATCTACATCAATTGCATACTGTTCTGATGTCCCAAATGTCGTTATCATCATAAAAGCAGCTACTGCTACTGCAATGCTACCCGCAGCAGCCACAACAACTTTACCGTTCACTATACCTAGTAGATTTTTCTTACTATAAAGTCTATTTGCCTCCCTGTTCTGGAATTACAGAAAGTGTGGTCGTCGAAATTACGTTACGTACTCTGCGAATCTTTTGAGTAATCACTCTTTCAATTTCATTTCTTGTTGGTACTTGAACTTTAACAAATATGTCGTATACACCATAAGTGCCCATCACCTCTTTTATGCCATCTATTTTTAGAATATCATTCATTACGTCAACCTCATGTCCCATCTTGCTTTTTACTAAAACATACGCTATTTCCAAACTACTCGCCTTTTATTTCTGCTCTGCTTTTGAAGATAGGCGTTATGCCAAGCGGCGCATAATTGCCAGAAGAACATGTAAAACACATAGAATCAACTGGCATACCCACAGCGTCTGCCAAGTTCTTTGCGTCATTATAACCAAGAAAATCTGCGCCAATTATTTGACGCACTTTTTCGGTGATCTCTTCTTCTGTGTACAACTTATCATCATCAAAAAACGTTACAAGCTCTTCTTGAGATGGAAAATCAATACCAGCATAACATGGAAAGCGAATTGGAGGATATGTTATGACCATGCTTATTTTTCTGGCACCTGCTCTACGCAGCGCTTTAATTATTGCCTTTGAGCTTGTTCCCCTAACTAGGCTATCATCTACAACAACAACATGCTTGCCGTTTATTACTTCAGTAATTGGAATTATCCAACGATTGATTTCAACACGATCACTTTGGTGTGGTTCGATAAAACTGCGCAGAGGTCCTTTTCTGCTATATCTGTCTTTGAGCAGTCCTTCCTCAAATTGAATTCCAAGCTCTTGTGCGTAACCAAGTGCAGCTGGCCTTGCTGAGTCTGGAACTGGTATTACAATGTCAGCATCTCTAATTGGAAATTTTTTTGCAAGAAATTGTCCAATTTTCTTTCTTGCTATGTAAATGTTAGAACCCTCCATAATACTTGATGGATGAGCAAAATAAGTAAATTCAAACGAACAATGTGCGTGTGTTTTTTCATCAGAAAACATTTCGCATTCTAGCCCAGAGTTACTTATTTTTAGCAGCTCTCCAGGCTGCACGTCCCTCATTAGTTGTGCACCAACTGCAACCAGCGCTGATGATTCCGATGCAACAATGTAGGTGTTCATATCTTTTCTATGCCCAATCACCATCGGTCTGAATCCTTTTGGATCACGTGCTGCGTAAACAGCATTATCATCTGAAACAAAAGTAAAGCAAAAAGAACCAACCATCTCATTTTTAAGAATTGAGAGTGCGCTTCCAAGCTTTCCATTGTTTGTCATTAAAGATACAAGTCTTTTTGCAGCAACAAGTGTGTCACTTGCATTTTGTGGAGTAAAAGTGCAGCCTCCTACCATTGCGCCCAATTCTTCTACATTTGCTATAGTACCATTATGGGCAATACAGAGGTCCTTTACTTTTAACGGCTGTGCATTTTCAAGATTACTGCTTCCCATTGTAGAGTATCTTACATGACCTATGGCAGCTGGAGAAGCATATTCTCTTGTTATTTTGTCAAATTCTGATGCAGATGAAGAAACAAGACCTAGCTGTTTGTAAGGTTGCTTTTTTGGTACCGCAATGCCCCAAGCTTCTTGACCACGATGTTGTAAGGCTCGTAAAGAATCGATCACCATTGGAATAACATTTGCACCGTCCAAGCTAAAGATCCCTACAACACCGCAGTTTTCTTTAACCATGTTTCACAAGCTGCCCCACTGAGTTTAACCATTTTTCTCGCGCCTTATCAACTCTTAGATCTGCCACAGTTTTGGCGTTTTTCTTGAAAATGATTCTCGAACCGACGAATTTACCTGCCAATCCGTACAAAACGTTTCTTGCATCCAATAGATCTACTACCTTTTTGACGTTTTTTGGACTTACTGCAAGTAGGTATCTTGAATGTGATTCAGAAAATAGCGTTTCGTCAGATCTCAGTTTCACTTGAGGAATCTTATCCATGGTTACGGTGCATCCGATCTCATAAATGATGCACAGCTCGCAAATTCCTATTGCAAGACCCCCCTTAGAGCAGTCATGAGCACAATTTGCCCAGCCTTCGTTTATAATTTCTAATAGAGCCCACATATTTGTTTTTGATGTCCTAAGATCAACAGCAGGACAAACCCCACCTACAATATTGTGAATGTATTCATAATATTCAGATCCACCAAGCTCATCTTTTGTCTCACCAATGACAAATAGCAAGTCTCCGTCTGTGATCTTTTGTATAAATGGAGAGTCTTTCTCTATTAATCCTAGAACCCCAATTAGTGGAGTAGGTTTTATTGGCCCATCGTTAGTTTCATTGTAAAAACTAACTTTACCACCTACACATGGAATTTCAAAATATTTGCCAAATTCTGTAAGTCCTTCCAGCGATTGTCTAAAGGTCCAAAAGATTTCTGGGTCTTCAGGATTTCCAAACTGTAAATGATCTACCATCCCTATAGGAGTTGCACCAGTACAGACAACGTTTCGGCAAGCTTCTTCAAAACAACCTACAGCACCCTCACGAGGATTTATGTAACAATGCTTTGAGTTACCATCTATCTTTACTGACAAGAATTTCCCGTTATCTAGCCTAAGGACTGAAGCATCTTGTCCAGGTTTTATTACTGTTCTTATCCCAACTTCGTGATCATATTGTCCATATGCCCATATCTTACTTGCAATGTTGGGGTTCTCAAGAATCTTAAGAAGAATTTTTGATAGGTTTCTGGGAGTGTTTGGTTTTTTTACTTTTTTTATTTTCTTAATATATTCAGGCTCTGAGGCCTCTCTATCTAAAAGTGGAGCATTTGCAACTATATTACACGCAAGATTTGCAATAGTATTTGTTTCGACCTTGACTTGCATCATTTTATCATCCTTTACTCTTCCAATGACAGAATAAGGAACCCGAAACTTTTCACAGATTTTTTTTAGTACAGGTAGCTTTTGTCTGTCAGTTATCAAAAGCATTCTCTCCTGTGATTCTGAAACCATAATTTCAGATGGAGACATGCCTGGTTCTCTCTTGTGTACTCGTGCTACGTCTAGTTCAATTCCCACAGAAAGGGCGTCTGCGGTTTCAGATATTGCGCAAGATAGTCCTCCTCCTCCCAAGTCCTTCATAGCTTTGATACAATTTTGGTTTCTGGCTTCAAGTATTGCCTCTATAACTAACTTTTCAATGAATGGATCTGGGATTTGAACTGCCGAGCGATTCTCCGATTCTAGCGTATCTGAGGCAAATTGCGAACCGCCTATCCCATCTCGCCCAGTAGCCCCACCTATCAAAATCACAAAATCATCTTTATCGGCTTTGTTTTTGATTAGTCTTTCTTTTCTTCCAAATCCAATTGCTGCTACATCAACAAGAGCATAATTTGTAAAACACTTATCAAATTCAATTTCACCTCCTACAGTTGGAATTCCAAGGCAGTTACCGTAATCTGCTATTCCTTTAACTGCATTTTTGAAAAGCCATCTTGCATGAGAGTCTTTTTCTATATCACCAAATCTCAATCCATCTAATATTGCGATAGGTCTTGTTCCCATTGACAAGATATCTCTTATAACACCGCCAACTCCTGTTGCAGCACCACCATATGGCTCCACGGCTGACGGATGATTGTGACTTTCTATGTGGATTGTGACAACATATCCATCACCGACGTCTAGTACACCTGAATCATATCCCTTACCAGAAATTACTCGTGCGCCTTCTCTTGGAAGAATTCTTAAGTGTTTCTTGGAAGATTTGTAAGAACAATGCTCAGACCATTCTGCGGCAACTATCTGCAGTTCGAGCTTGTTTGGGGTTCGTCCTATTTTTTTTTCAAGAGTAGTGTACTCTTGCCTAGTTAGACTCATTGTGCCACACCTAAACTTTTCAAAAGTGACTGGAAGATCATAGAAGCCGGTTTAGCGTCGATTGGATTTATTACTGGCTCAGCCGCTCTTTCTGGGTGTGGCATCATTCCTACCACATTTCCTTCTTTGTTACAAATTCCGGCTATGTTAAGTGAAGAGCCATTAATCTCTTGGCAATACGTAAAGACTATCTGCTTGTTTTTCTTAAGCGTTCTTAGAGTTTCTTTATCAGCATAGTATCTTCCTTCTCCATTTGCAATAGGAATAGGAATTCTTTGATTTATTTTCAGCTTGTTAGTAAACGGAGTTTTGTTATTCTTTACTATTATCTCGGTCCACTTACACATAAAACTAAGAGAAGTGTTTTTGAGAAGGGCGCCTGGCAACAGCCCAGCTTCAACAAGAATTTGAAAACCGTTGCAGACTCCAAGTATTGGCATTCCTTTTTCAGCCATCTTCTTGATACCTGAAATCGCAGGACTGTGTGCCGCAATAACTCCAGCTCGCAGACGATCTCCATATGAAAAGCCACCTGGAAGTATTATGGCGTCAAAATTTTTTGGGATCTCTTCTTCATGCCATAACATTTCAGTTTTTAACTTAAACACATCTGAGAGTACATGTTGCATGTCTCTATCACAATTACTACCTGGAAAAACTACAACACCTACTTTCACAGCTTTCTTAGCTTCTGAGCATTATTAAATTGAATCGAATGAAATCATTTTTATGAGAATTAGTTCTGGTAGAAGCTATGGCCCAAGTGCGAGAGATAATGGTTCGTAACGTAATAACCATAGATTACAACAAGACCGCAAAGGATGTTGCTCTTTTACTTGCTGAAAAAGAGATTAGCTCCTTGGTAGTAGTCAAAGATGGCAATCCTATCGGCCTAGTTACAGAAAGAGATCTTGCTCGCAAAGTTTCTGTTACTGATAGAAAAAGTGCCGATGCACCACTTTCTGAGATAATGTCATACAAGTTTAGGTGGGTAGAGCCCACAACCCTTATCGAAGACGCAGTTCAAAAAATGATAAATAATAACATTCGCAGGCTGCTTGTTTTGGAGAACGGTAAGCTTGCCGGAATCATAACAGAAACTGATTTGGCAAGACATCTTCGTAGCAAGCTTCTCATAGATGGTGCCTTAGAAGATACTACAGCTTTAAGACGAAAGGTAGTAAAAAGCGGCTAAGTATCAAAGCTCTCAACGGTCACGCGACTAACTAGTGGATTATATATTCTAAATTCATTGCACAAGTCCAAAATAGTTTTTTCTGCAAGCTTTTTGTTTTTTGCCTCTATTTCGAATTTTAGCATCTTGCCAGAACGGACTTTTTTCACCGAGGCATGGTTTCCTTTTAAAATTAAATCATGTAATATCGTGTCTCCCTCCGGATCACTTATCTCGGGTTTGTTTTCTATTATCACATTTACTCTAAAAGAAGGCACAGAGTTCGTTTTACTGTAATTAATTTAAGCTTTGGTTTACGTAATAACATTTTAAACCACCCCGACTTCCCTTTTACCTGATGCCAATGTAGCTCAGCCTGGCTAGAGCATCTGCCTTGTAAGCAGAAGGTCGAGGGTCCAAATCCCTCCATTGGCTTTCAAATCTATAGACAAAGTTAAGTAACGATGTTTGAAAGAAAAAAGTATGCATCTTGGATATATTTTGTTAAATTGTGATCTTGGCACCGAGGAATATATTCTTGAAGAATTGAAAAGAATTCCTCAAGTAAAGAAAGCATATGTTACTTTTGGAGCTTACGACATAATTGTGGAAATTCAAGCGGCA
This sequence comes from Nitrososphaerota archaeon, assembly GCA_016200035.1. Classification (GTDB taxonomy): domain Archaea; phylum Thermoproteota; class Nitrososphaeria; order Nitrososphaerales; family Nitrosopumilaceae; genus JBBDNF01. The sequence continues at coordinate 82 of JACQFM010000072.1, read as the reverse complement.
TCTCAAGAAGATTTTGATAAAGCAATTGCTCTTAGGATAAGGAGTATTTCTCGTGTGATAAGTACAATGACCCTCAAAGTGG
>JACQFM010000003.1 GCA_016200035.1 Nitrososphaerota archaeon | reverse complement strand
CAAGAGGTTCATACGCTACGATTCTTCTAAGGGAAATAATGAAGCCGACAGATCCGATAGAAGCCGGATTTTAAGAATTAAAATCGTGTTTTTATTTTTGAAATGCCAATTCCTGCTACCAAAATTATTGCTCCTGCAACAGCAATCCATAGGCCATTAGTTATCCATTCAGGATTTGAATACATGAAAGACGTAGTTGGGCCAACTATTGCTTGACCCTGAAGTGAAAATATGATACCGAAAATCAAAATTACTATTCCTATACCTATTACAATTCTTGAGGCTTTCATTTACTCACGCTCTATAATAGGTAAAGAGAATTGATAAACTAAACAAATCATTTTCGGTCTTTTCTTTAATGCCTGTTCCAAGAACTAAATCAGATTGGACGAGTGGGGAACAGACCTATACGAGATTAGGCACAGCAAGAGCTGGTTTGATATCAGCATATTCGCAAGTGCTGCAGCACTTGCTATAATTCTGTACTTGGTATTTGGTCCAGACATAGACAGAACAACTAGAGAATCGCCAATTATTATCAACATTATGTTTGCACCTTCATTTGCGATAGGGTTTCTTTATGGAACCAAGATGACCGAACGAGTTATGAAGCCATCAGAGACAAGAAATCCCTTTAAGCGAGCCGCCGTGAAGACATTTTTGTTTCTGTTTATGATGGGCGCCATCTTTAGTGCAGTGACGTTTGCAATGCACGGTGGAGCTCATGTTCCACAGAAGTCTATTTTTGAGAACGGCCTCATCCCGTGGGCAAGTGAGTTTGTGACTGCAAACGGAGGTCTGACATTTCTTATTGTATCAAGCATTACAATTATGGCCGCTGCCACAAAAAGAATTGTTGGCATGGAAGGATTCCTAAGTAAAGTTTTCAATTTTGTTGGGACGTTTGTCTTTTTTTCCTTGATAGCCCTAAGTCTCTCCCACAGTGACCCCACACATTCACAGGTCTATCTTTACTGTTTTTATCAGGCAGGAATACTTGGTGGAATATTTTATCAGATGAATAGGCTCACTTCCCGTGCAAACATGTGGGAAGATTTTGCAAACGGCTATTAGAATTTCCTAATTTTATAAGAGACTATCATACTTACAAAAGAAGCAGCAAGAATAATTGGAACAATTTCTGAAAATTCCGGCAAATATGTCGTGCCGATTATTTCTATATTGGTTGTACCTTTACCGCTGAATTCTATAGTCAGAAAAGAGATTTTGTCATTTTTTAGAATCTTTGGAAAGGTTTGTGTTCCGTTTACAAAAACAGTGAGGTCGCCATCTATAAGATTCAGCGGGATTTGTATTTCAGCAAGGTTATTTTCTATCTCACTTGATGTTTTAAGAGTAAGTTTCTTCTCGTCTTTACTAAATTTCACACCTTCTATGTCAAAACTAGCTGTAGTCACCACGTTGAATTGGTAGCCGTCTGTTTTTATAGTAAAATCCTTTTTCAAACCAGTTTTATCTGAGAGGTCGCCAAATGCAGTAGGTAAAAAAATACTAGCTATAGCTAGGATAGCCAAAAATTGCATCAGGTACAATTCTATTCCTTAAGACCTGCAAGTTTTCCCCGCATCTCTCTATCTTTAAAGATTCTCGGATGCGATGGATCTGCTAGGATAACTTCGTACCACAAGTACATACCGTCCTGATAAAGATAGTATGAACCAAGAAGTTTCGTGTTTGGGTATTTTTCTAGGACTCTCCTCTCCGCAACCTGTTGCATGCTAACATCTGGTTTTATCCTTGTAACACCAAGGTGCTTTGGTCGCCTTCCAGCGACAGGTCTCTTTTTGCGCATGCTGCCTTTGCCAACGCGCATTCTAATAACAACAATTCCTTGTTTTGCCTTGTATCCAAGCCTTCTTGCTTTTTGGATTCTGCTTGGCCTTTCAATTCTTGTAACGGCATTTTGCCTTCTCCATTCAACTGCTTTTGCCCTTAACTCCGGTGAGTTTTCTTGCCACATCTTAAGCCAAACTTGATCCTGATGACTAATCATATTCGGCACTACCAAAATCCCCTTAATATTCTGTTAGAACTCTGAGCCAAATACTTGACGTCACAGAAACTAGATGAATTTGTTCCTGACCAAAACATATTATAAAATTACATACAAGCCCCAGATATGATGCGACTCTTAACTACATCACTTGCAGCATTCTTCATCTTCTTTTCAGCTATAGGATTAAGCTCTGTCTCAGCTGTTCCTTCACTTACAATTTTTACCAAACCATCATACCAATACGGCGATCATCTTTCTATAACATTTGAGGTTTCTGAGCTGACAGGAGATCCTATAACTTTTCAAATCATAGATGAGTCTGGAAAAAAAAGCCAACCAATTAGCATACAAATTACAAAACTAAAAACAGAAATTACAGCGCCAGGACAGTTTGACTCAACCATATACAAGCCTGGAACGTATCACATTGATGCCGAATATTCAGGAACTAAGGCCTCCGTGGCTTTTACTCTGACAGATGCTGGAAAAATCGTAATACCCCAATGGATTAAAAATCTCGGAAGATGGTGGTACGAGGGAACAATTTCCGACAAGGATTTTGCATCTGGAATTCAGTATATGATTAAAGAAAATATAATAAAAATTCCAATCGAGCAAAAATCAGAGAAGAAAGAAGTAAAAATTCCACAATGGATTAAAAATAACGCTGGGTGGTGGTCCAAAGACCTTATCACCGATTCTGACTTTGCTCAAGGCTTACAGTATCTAGTAAGGACTGGAATAATCACAGTATGATTTTAAGATAAATTATCTGTCCTTAAGATCCTATTTTAAAAATTCACGGAGCTGTCTTTTTCTTTCTTGTTCTATAAACAGCGCCAATTGTAATTGCAAGGCCCGCGAAGATAGCTCCCACAGCACCAAATTCTATCAACTGTTTCTTGTCTACATCCACAAACAAATTCGGCGGATGTTTGAAATCAAATAAGCTTGCAAATGAGGTCCCTTTTTTCTCAATGCTCTGGACTGGTTGTTCTCCCATTTTTTCCGGTGTTTTTTCCTCTTGGCTTGGAGTTTGTTTTGTTTCTTCAGGTATGGTTACTGGTTTTTCCGATGGTGGTGATTCCTGTTTTGGTGTCTCAGGAGGTTTGCTTTCTGCTGGAGGCGGACTGGCCACAGGCGAACCTAGCTGGGTTCCAAATACTTCAAGTTCTTTTGTTCCCTGCGATAACTGGACAAAGAGAGTTCTAGTAGTATCAGTTGGTTTTTTTTCAGAAAAAGTAACTAGATCCCCATCGGCAATGACAAAGAAGTCAGTGTCTTTGCCGTCTGCAATAGAATCAAGCAGTTGCCTTGGGATAGTTATTTCTAGGGTGGCTGCAGGACTGGTCACATCGACTAGAAAAATAAGTTCTCTCTCGTCTTGGTTTGCACTCACATCAACTATTTTGAGATCTTTTGCATCATATGCAATCTCGTAAGAGTTTCCAGCTTGAACTGATACAGTTCCCTTGTCTGCTGACACATACGTCAAGGATAGAGCTAACAAAACTACCACGGAAATCACCGCTCTAAGAAAAGTCAACTCTAGATTACGCCTCGTAGAATCATTATTATCTTTTCTGCTATAACATTTGCAGCTAAGTTCTGAGCTTCTTTTGTCTGAGCTCCTATGTGCGGTGTACAAATTACATTTGGAAGTGTTGCAAGCTTATTTCCGGTCGCAGGTTCTTTTTCAAACACATCAAGAGCGGCTCCTGCAATCTTTCCTTCTTTTAGTGCAGTAAAGAGCGCATCCTCATCTATGATCTCGCCTCTTGAGGTGTTGATGATATATGCCGTCTTCTTCATCTTGCCAAGTCTCTGAGAATTTACAAGGTGATGCGTCTCACTCGTAAAGGGAACATGGAATGATACATAATCTGAGCTTGAGAGAAGAGTTTCTAGGTCAGTTTTTATCAGACCAACCTCACGGATAAATTCATCCGGAATTGGAATTATGTCATATCCAATAATATTCATGTTAAGTGCTCTTGCGTGTTTTGCAAGTTTCTTTCCTATGTTGCCAAGGCCAACGATTCCAAGATATTTTCCAGAAAGTTCTGTTCCCAACAACTCTTTTTTGAGCCATTTGCCATCGCGTATCTCCCTGTCTGCCCTAGGAATTTCACGCGCAAGTGAAAGCATCAGTCCCAGTACAAGTTCGGCTACAGCATTCATTGCTCCCTCTGCTGCGTTAATGACTCGGATTCCTTTTTCCTTTGCAGCATTTTCGTCAATGTTATCAAGACCCACTCCGACTCGTGCAATTATCTTACACTTGGTTGCTTTTTCTATTATATCTCTGGTAAGCTTCGTTCTGCTTCTT
>JACQFM010000070.1 GCA_016200035.1 Nitrososphaerota archaeon | reverse complement strand
TCATCAGATCTAGAAATATCAAAGCTCCAATGATTGCTGGTTGTATAGTTAATGCAGAATGTAAGTTATTAGCAATGAAGAAGCTGGGGGATCACACGATGTTCGTTGGCAGGGTCATAGCCATAAAACATGACAAAACAAAAAAACCATTGATCTATCATACGGGCAAATACTATAAGATTGGTTCTGTTATGCCACCAATCAGAGAGACCATCCACCCCAAATCGAAGGAATTCAACTCTTTCTTGGCGGAAGCCAAAGGCAGATTTGTGCTCAAATGCGTTGGGGCCCTAATCAAATCAGATGAAAGAATCTTAGTCTTACAAAATCTCGTAAAAAAAACACAATATCATATAATTCCTTACGTGGTAGCAGACCGTGGAAGCAATCATAAAAAGGTAATTGAAGGATATTTGAAAAAACTAGGCTTGAAAGTAGTTCTAAAGGAGTATCCAGTAGTGAAAAGACTCACACTAAAAAATGGAAAGAAAAGTCAGCGGGTTAACTTCGTTTTATTTGAAGGAAATTTGAAGGGCAAACTCTCTACTCAAGTAAATTGGAAAGCGATAAAATCTGATCCTTTGTTGAGGGCAATAGTAAATTAAATCACGATGTAGTCTAGGGCGACCGCATCACTAAGTAAAATATTGTGTCTTGAGTTCAGTATGTAACCATTTTTTACATCTGTGGTTTGTACCCATCTGTTGGTTGAACTATAATGTCTTTTTTCTTTCATCTCCTTCTCAATTTCTTTTAGATCAAATTCACCTTCTTCAACCTGTTGAGTTTGGAGATGCTTTATTGTTACAAGAATTTTCTTTACTTTGATTCTCACACCAAATTTCCAATTGTGATCTGATGCATCGTCTTCAACTTCAAGTAATTTTATTTTAATTTCTTTATTGCCGGTCATATCGTGACTTATAAGACTTCGTTCATCAACAAAATTTTCAAAGGTCATCTAATTAATTCTGTATTGGTTATTAAAGAATGATTCGGTATCTATTACGTTATTTGGTGTTTGGATTTAAAAGGCATTACATAATCGTCCAGCTCTAGCTTTTGCCTCCTGCCATCAACTAGGGCATAGGTTTCTCCATCATATGTGCAAACGCAGTCTATTATTTTGTTTGACTCGTCCCACATTTTATAAAATTCTCTAAGCTCTCTGTGTTCATACATGCCTGTGCCTATTCTCTTTTTTGATAAAAACTTGAAGGCAAGTATTAACTTTCTAGTCCTGTATAGCTCAAATGTATTTATCCACTTCATGCACCTTGTTATCTGATCATATGGTACACGAAGAGTCGTTCCAGTACCAGATTTGGCCTCGATTGTGAATATAGTGTTTTCATCAGTACTTACTGCCAAAATGTCTGGAAGCGCAACGCTTGGTGAACCCAATCTGAAGGCCTTCCAGCCCTCTAGAGCATTGAACCGTTTTACCAAAGTATCTTCCCAATTATAGCCACGCTGTCTTCTAGTTCTAGCAATTCTTCGGTTTTTTTGTATCAATGATTTTTTTGTGGCTATTTCTTTAGGTTTGTAAGCTTTATACTGTGTGATATCGTCTGATCTGAGTAACGTAACATTTTTGGCAGAATTTTTTTTCTTAAGCATTATTTGTCACTCAAATTTCAGCGTATAGACGGTAGGTAATTATATTAATACCAAGAGGGGCCCAGATGAACTAATTGGTGAAATATTAGGATGAATGTTGAGTTTACGGTTTTTAAGATCCTGCAATCTGAAAAATGAATCTCTCTTTTCCGTTGAATTCACACTTTACAAGTTTGATCTTTTCTCCAACCTTGATTTGACCTGATAATGACTCAAGGCTGCCCATGACTCTGATGGTTTTTTCGAATTCTGCTACACAAAATACCGTGTTTTCCTTCCTAGAGAATTCAACAACTGTTGCCAATTTGGAGACTGGTCTCCATCTTACCTTTCCAAAGCATGTGTTACAAAAATCATTTGGCGGCCACACAAGTTTATTGCATTTCTGACACTCGCTACAAACAAAGTTGCCCTTTTTCATCTCTTGTTCAAAAGTACTCATGACTGCATTATAAGAACAGTTGATGAGGTCGCTGCAGCAGACATATTCTGGACTAATCCCACATCAGCCCCTTCTACCTGCCTTTTTTTGGCTTCACCACGAAGCTGTTGTACAATTTCAATAATCTGAGCAATGCCCGTTGCCCCAAGAGGATGACCTGAACCAAGCAAGCCACCTCTTGGATTAATTCGTCTATTTTGGGTGTCATACATTTCTCTTACATATTTACTGCCATTGCCCTTTATTGCAAATCCAAGATCCTCCACCTCAATTATTTCGCATATACTGAAAGCATCATGCACTTCAGCAACATCTATCTCTGATGACTCTTTTGAAGACATCTTGTAAGCATCGTTTGCAGCTTCTCTTGTCGATTGTATTGCAGTAAAGTCATGATTCTTGGTAAAACTTGCTGAGACTGTTCTCTGACCTATTCCCGTAATCCAAATAGGGCAATCCGTGAATCTTTTTGTTACATCCTCTGACGTAAGTAAAATTGCTGCAGAACCGCTACAAGGATATGAACAATCCAGTAATCTAATGTCTTCTGTTAGATTTTTTGATCTCATTATATCGTTTATAGAAAACTCCTTTTCAAAGTAAGCATAGGGATTAGCCAGTGCGTTTTTGTGATTTTTAGCAGAAACAATTGCAAGATCTTCCTTTGTCGTGCCATATCTTCGCATATGAGATTTTGTAAATATTGATGACCAGTATATTGGATGTCTGAATTGTCCTCGAGACTTGTCCCACTCAAGAATCAATCCTGGACTGTCAAATCTTTCGGCGCCTACTACCAAGGCAACGTCTGCCAAACCTGAAGCGATATATGCAAAAGCTGAGATGGCACAGTTTGCTCCAGAATTACACAAACTTTCTACGTTGTGTGAAATTTTTGGAGTAATGCCGGTAAGTTCTGCAGTAATACTTGACAAATACTTGCTACTATCGCTTGTGGCAGTAAGTATTGCATCAACGTCTTTTTGTACTAGATTTGGCGTGTTCACAAAAAGAGATTTTACGGCTGATGCCATAAGTGATTCAATCGGCAAATCATCTCTGGTGAATTTTGTTATGCCAAATCCAGAAATTGCTACATTTTTCATGTTTTTCCATCTGAGAGTGTTGATACGAGAAGTTCACAAGATTCTATTACGCTATCGATTGGATTAAATTGTATTATTGGTAGAGTAACTCCGGCGTCAACAAACCTTTGAAGTCTCTTTCTGCAGTCTTCTGGAGTACCATATATGACAAGGGCCTCAAGCATAGCATCGGTAACTAATTTGTAATTTGATGTCAATCCAGTCTTTTTATATTCTTCGTAAATATTTTCTGTCTCATTCTTAAAGCCATTGTTTGCAAGAAAATTTCGATAGATCTTTCCCACGGAAATATAAAATGCCAGAGTCCTTTTAGCCCTATTCACTGCTTTTTCTTCATCTTCTGACATACAAGTGATGAACTGACTTGCAACTTCAATTTTCCGGTTTCTTTGCATTTTTTGAATAGTTGACTTGAGCTCTGTTAGTGGCCGCAAATAAAAAATTGTCCCATCTGCAATTTCCCAGCATAGATCAACCATCTTTTTATTTACTGCTGCCATGTATATCGGAATGTTTTTTCTTTGTGGCTTGATAAGTAAAGTGAAATTTTTTAGCTTGAAAAATTTTCCACTATAATCTACTGGGTTGCCAGATGTTACCAGTTTGATTATATCAATACATTCACGCATCCTTTGTACAGGCGAGTTAAATTCAAGACCGTGCCAATCTTGTATAATTGGTTCACTGCTTGTTCCTAATCCAAGAATTAGCCGTCCGCCAGAAAGGGTATCAATGGTTACAGCACCCATGGCAATAAGAGAAGGAGTTCTAGAGTAAATGTTTAGGATCGACGAACCTATTTTCGAGTTCTTGGCTATCTGAGATACTGTTGCAAGCATAGAAAAATTTTCCATTCCCCATGTTTCTGGAATCCATATTGAATCAGGATTGTAATCCGATATTATCCTTGAACATTCAACTATCTCATTTATGGATAGCAAGGAACCTAAGCTGTAAGCTAATCTCATATTTTTTTACCTTTTTAATAAAAAATCATTGTAATGGTTAGCTTTCATGGCATTCGAGCATTCTTCTATATCTTTGTGAGAATCTATAGAGTACCAGAATGCTTTTGGATATTTTACAACGGTTAAAGTGCCCTTTGCCGCAAAAACTGGAAATGCTGTGTCTTCGATGTTTCCAACTTTTGGGAGATGGTTGATAATGTCACTTGAGAGATGATAAATGCCAGCGTTCATCAAAAGACCTGATATACGTGGTTTTTCTTCAAACTTTCTTACTTTATCACCGACAACATAAACTAAACCAAATGCAGTCCTAAGCGACACTACTGCTATGGAGTTTTTCTTCGACTTTAGCTGTCTGGGGTCAAGGTTTGTTATTATGTCACCGTTTATTACAAAAAAACTTTCGCCGTCGATCAGTCCACTCGCTTTTCTGATAGCACCGCCGGTTCCTAACGGTGTTTTCTCTATAGAGTAATCTATTTTCACTTTCAGGTTTTTTTTTGCTTCAAAATAGTTAATTATTTGCTTGCTTTTATGT
>JACQFM010000073.1 GCA_016200035.1 Nitrososphaerota archaeon | reverse complement strand
CTTTTTGTTCCTCGGAAAAAACCTCTTCTACTATTTTTGATAGTGATAACTGGTCATCTACATGACCCAAGTCTAGACTGGAAATAATTTCCGACAGTTGCTTGCCAGTTTTTATGATCTCTTGTAATGCTATCTTGGCAGCATTTCTAGTAATTTTGTTGAAAATAATTGCATCAGCCAAATCAGCAAGATGTTTGGGTGTAATCTTTAACTTTTCTCTCTGTTCTTTTGTATCGGCAAAACCCTTCAGGTCAGTCGTGATGATATTGGCAATTTCTTTTGCATTTTTTTCATTATGAGCAGCTTCAAACAAGTCAGAGTAAAACTTGTCTGAGGAAAGTACGTCGGCAACCTGTAAAGGAATTCCATACTTTCTAATGTATCTCTCTTTTTTAGAGAGTATGCTCTCAGGCATATTTTTTTGAAGTTTTTCTAATAACGATTTATCAATCAAGATTCTTGGGATATCTGCCTCTGGAAAATATCGATAATCCTGCTCCTCTTCTTTTGACCTTGCAGATACGGTAATTTTTCTTGCTTCATCCCAATGCCTTGTCTCCGCGGGAATTGGCATATTTCTTTCAGCTAGGCTTTGTTGTCTTATTATCTCAAAATGTAATGCCTTTTCTATGTCTCGAAATGAGCCAACATTTTTAATTTCAACTCGATTTCCTTTTTCAATTGAAATATTTCCATCTACTCTTAGTGCTCCCTCAAGAGCAGGATCAGAAACTCCAAGGTTTTCAACTAGGTCTGCAAAAAAATTCATAAAAAGCCTGACTTGTTTTGGGGTCTCAAAATCTGGTTCCGTTACTACTTCAACTAATGGGGTGCCAGCCCTGTTATAATCGACCAAAGTTATTTGAGTTTTTTCTGAGCTGCCTTCGTAAATGAGTCTTCCAGGATCCTCCTCCAGTTGAATTCTTCTTATCCTTATTTCCTTATCTTCTATCATTACTTTCCCTTCATATCCTATGCTTGTAGGACCATATGCATTGAATTGCGTTATTTGGAAATTTTTTGGCAGATCAGGATAAAAATAATTTTTTCTAAAAAAGCCAATTTTTTGTGGTGTTTTGCAACCAAGTGCTATTGCTATCATTGCTGCCTTTTCAACAGCTTTTTTATTAAGAAGAGGAAGTGAACCTGGCAGCCCTATGCAAATAGGACATATGTTTGCATTAGGTTCAAAGCTTCTGTAATCAGCTTTACAGGAACAGAACAACTTGCTCTCAAGTTTCGTAAGCTGGCAGTGAATTTCGAGCCCTATCTTAGTCACATTGGCACACCAGGCAGATTTGTTGTTTGTTCTATTGCGTATGCAGCTTGAAGAAGTGCTCTTTCCTGCATAGAATCTGCAAAGAGTTGTATTCCCACAGGAAGGCCGTTTACAATTTCATATGGAACAGATATAGCTGGTATGCCTGAGAGGTTTGCAATTATTGTATTGATATCAAGTAGATATAGAGCCAATGGGTCATCTATTTTTTCACCAAGTTTGAAGGGTAAAACGGGCACTGTGGGTGCGATTAGAAAGTCTACTTTTTTGAACGCTTGTTTTACCTGCGATCTTATTTTATTTTTTACATTCAAGGCTTTAAGAAAATATTTTCCGGCGTACCCAGCCGATGGAGTGAAGGCTCCAAGAATCATCCTTCGTGTTAATTCTGGTCCAAAATTTTTTCTAACCTTTTTTATATACGCGTTAAATTCGTATCCTTCAACATCAAAGTCAAAACCATATCTTATGTTGTCATATCTGGCAAGATTACTTCCTGCTTCAGTTACCGCTATAACATAATATGTTGCCACCGCATACTTTACAAAATCAAGAGAAATTTCAGTACACTCGGCTCCTAGTTCTTGAAATTTTGATATAGCTCTTCTGCTAGCTTTAGCGACGGCACTATCAAGACCTTCTCCAGTCATCTCTGAAACGACACCAATTCTTTTTCCTTCTACACCAGCGTCCAAATTTTTTCGGTAGTCAATTCTTTCGCTTTCTATAGTTGTATTATCGAAAGGATCAAATCCTGAAATTGTATTTAAAAGGAAGGCAGTGTCTTCTACCGTCTTCGTAATTGGACCTATTTGCTCCATACTGTTGGCATATGAGACAAGGCCGTATCTGCTTACCAATCCGTAGGTTGGCTTCAATCCCACGACAGAACAAAAGCTTGCCGGGTTTCTTACTGAACCACCCGTATCAGAACCAAGTGAAGCAATACATTCATTCGCACTAACAGAGACTGCACTACCTCCAGACGAACCACCGGGAACATAACTTGTATTCCAAGGATTTCTGCTGGGTCCAAAATAGCTGAATTCAGTTGTCAATCCCATTGCAAACTCATCTAGGTTTGTTTTCCCCATGACTATGGCACCTTCAGATTTCAACCTTGAAATTGTAGTTGCGTCATAGGGGGCAACAAAATCTTCTAGAAGTTTTGATGCACAGGTAGTTTTCATTCCTTTTACGCAAATGTTATCTTTAATTGAGATAGGCATTCCAAGAAGGGAACCTACTTTTTCTTTTGATTTTATTTTTTTATCTATCTGTTTTGCCTCCTCTAGAGCATTCTTGTTAACAGAAATATACGCATGAAGATTTTTTTCAACATTTTCTATTCTTTCTAATGTCTTTGTTACAAATTCCTCTACTGATATATTGCCATTTTTTATTTCTTCAACATATTGTACAGCCGATATTGCAAGGTTCATTTTAGATCATCTTTGGCGCTTCGATAAACGTCCCTTTGTAGTTCTTTAATTTCTCAATTAGTTTTTCGCCATATACAATATACTTGTCTTCTCTAAGCTTCTCAATTGGCAGTACCTGTGTAACAAGATCTTCAGATTCAATATTTGCCTTATTAAGAATATCAAAGTAGCTAAGAATTTTTTCTACTTGCTCGAAATATTTTTCATGCTCTTCTAGATCTATCTTAATGAGATCTGCAGCATGTGCTATTTCTTCTCTTTTTACCATTTTCGTACTCTAGGGTGTCAGTCTATCTACATCTCGTGGATAAAATGTTACATCCCTAATGTTTTCAGTTCCTGTAAGTGCCATCATCAGTCTTTCAAGCCCTATTCCGCAGCCTGCATGTGGTGGTACTCCATAATCGAATACTCTGAGATGATAATCAAAAGCTTCCAACTTGAAGCCCTTGTTTCTCATGCGTTCCTCAAGATCTGATTTTGACTCAATTCTTGTACTGCCAGAACAAAGTTCCAAATCACCAAACATGAGATCAAACGATTCTGATATTTTCGGATCACTTTTTTTTGCCTTAACATAAAATGGCTTTGGAGCTAATGGCCAGTCCTTTATGAAGTAAAAGCCAGTCAAGTTTATCTTTTTTAAATGTGAGGGGTAAAAGTCATCACCCCATTCAGTGTTTGTTCCAGCTTTCTGCATTTTTTCTAGGAGTTCAGAATATGTATATTGAGGAATTGAGCTTGGAATTTCAGGTATGATGAGTTGCACATTGCCGTCTGAATTCGAGTGATAATCTCTTACTGTTTGAATCGATCTTTTTATTATGTTTTCAATGTGCTTCATTATGTCGTTGTAGTCAACAAACGCTTCTTCCAAGTCTATTGATATTGCTTCAGAAAGGTGTCTGTTAGTTCTTGAAGGCTCTGCCCTAAAAATTGGTGCAATTTCAAATACTCTTTCAAAACTCATTGTAAGTTGTTCTTTGTAAAGTTGTGGACTCTGGGCAAGAAATGCCTCTTTGTTGTAATAGAATATTGGAAATAGTGCTGCACCTCCTTCCGTTGCAGTGGCAATGATCTTCGGAGTGTTTATTTCTATAAACTTTTTTTCATAAAGGTACTCCCTTATTGATTTTAAAACTAAACCTCGTATCTTGAAAATATAACGCAAACTATTTCTTCGTAAATCGACAGCTCGTATCTCTAATCTAGTATCTATGTTTGCTACGGTTTTTGTTTGGGCGGTAAAAGGGGCAACCTTCTCAACCTGTGAGAAGATTTTGAGCTCACTTGGCTGTATTTCGGCTCCACGTGGGGCTTTACTGGAAGGTTTGATTATACCTCTTACAGCCACACATGATTGTTCTTTTAATTTGACTATGGCTTGTCTTATTTCATCAGGGCATGAACCAGCTTTTGCTGTTACCTGAATGTCACCTTCTTTATCGGTTAGCATCATAAATACCAAGTTTCCATGATCCCTAACACTTGAAACCCATCCCATGACGATTGCTTCTTTTCCATCCATGGAAGGATCAAGTTCGTGCGAGTAAATTGTCCTACGCCAATTACCAAGCTCATTATCAATCATAATCTTTCCTTTTCATCAAATCTGTCCTAGTTAGTGTTAATTTGTGTTTCTAGAGTAAAAGTGTGGAAATTTCTTATCAGAGTTTCTGAATCTTCTCAGCAATTATTTCCGCAAATGTTGGCGCAGTTTTTGATGAACTAATAGGTAACGTATAGTTGTCATATGATATTACTGAAATTCCAATGTTACTTTTGAGGCAATTTATTATTGTTACAGCTCCTTTTATGTCCATATTCACAAAACCACCCGAGCAAGTAGCTTTAATTGAAGAGGTTGGAAATTTTTCAACATCCTTACCTTTTTCCAATTTGTCAACACCATACTGGTAAAGCTTTGTTGCATTATCAATTGAATCAAATTTGTAAAGCAAGATTGAAACATCAGTACGCTTATGGTCTCCACTTATTGAGAATTCTTGATAGATTATATCTAGTACTCCTGGTAATTGAGCTACTCTCTTAAGCGATTCTTCTTTGACACTAGCAGTTGCATAGTCAGCACTCAGGTCTTTAGGATTTATCGGTTTTTCCATGTTCCACTCATTACCAACATCCTCTTTAGTTGGTAGCAGATCTGTAAGTGGTCTAGTCACAAGTTGAACTTCTATCTTTGATATTTTTTTTTCTTGAGTTAAGGAAAGACATTTTCCAGAGATGTTATCAAAGCAGCCTGTTACAACAAGTATCAACACAGAAGCAGTGGCAAGACCTGCCACAATGCCTAAAATGATTTTAGGGTTGAATTTTGTGTTCACTTACGTCTGTGTCATTTATCTAAATATATAGTCTGGTGTCGAAAGATATCGATTATCACTTACTATTATATCAGAACGGAGATAATTTTGTTCTTTCCTTAGATGAAATTTTATCAAAACATTGAGTTATGGTAATAATTTAGTCGATTAACAAAATCGGATCCATGATAGAAAACTAGGTTAACTTTGTTAATCATTGCCTAAATATCGAGCACTTTTTAAATAAATTGACGAGAACGCATGCGTTTCATTCTCATCTCAACCCCCGACGCTGAGTATTGGCGTTCTCGTCAATACTGATAATTTGACACCGACAAAATCCAGCCAAGTAAATTTTGCCATTTACAAGAATTCCATAGTAAAAATGGCAATTTCTTATAAGTAGTTAAGTTAAGGTATAATAATAATTACAAAATTACTCATTGCATGTATACTATAAGAATTCCTAAAATAATTAAGTTTGGAAAAAACGCACTTTCTGAAACTGAATATCCAAGAAATTCTCTTATTGTGACTACCGCGCCTCCAGAAGTATCCTCAAAGTGGTTGACCAAAATGGGAATTAAGGATTATTTACTTTTTGATAAAGTTGAGCCAGAACCATCAATTGAAACAGTACAAAAGGTAATTTCTGAATACAAATCAAAGAATTTATCCGCCATAATTGGCCTTGGAGGCGGAAGCTCTCAAGACGTCTCAAAATACGCAGCTGCAGAACTGAAAATACCAAAGATTCTCATTCCTACCACATTTGGCACAGGCAG
>JACQFM010000071.1 GCA_016200035.1 Nitrososphaerota archaeon | reverse complement strand
TCCTGGTTCTCACCTGCGACACATTAAAAGAGAGTTAGACATGTCGATGGGAACTGTTCAATACCACCTCAATCTGCTGGAAAAAAATGGAAGAATAACCTCCGAGAGACACAACTTGCACAGGTTTTATTTTCCTGTAGGGATTTTCAAGGAAAGTGAAAGAAACGTACTTAAAATACTCAGCCAGGAAACCGCAAGAGAGATCCTCATGTTGATCATAGAACGAAAAGAGCCTAGCCAGACAGATATTGTCAACAGCGTAAGAATATCGGCAGCGTCAGTAAACTGGCATATCAAGCGCCTAATTGAACTTGGCATTATAAATGAAACCAAGGAGGGTAAATTCAAGAAATACAAGATGATTGCAGATGCAACATACGTCATAAAATTATTGAAGATCTACCATCCAAATATTTGGAACAACTGGAGCAACAGGCTAGCTGAGATGTTTCTATCGCTATCAACGGAGGGTAAGCCACTATGATGGAATTTGTAGAGCTATTTCTTGGATTCAAGATAACCCAGATACATTTAGTAGTAAAAATGGGGGTTGTCGCATTTTGCGTTTTGTTATTCGCGCTGACATTCACTGCCTATATAAGTACCAGATCTAGAAAGATTGCATTTGCCTCAGCTGCATTTGGCGTATTTGCCATACAACAATTTTTCACATACGTGGACGAGTATATGTTTAACATCGTTAGGGATGACATTAGATATGCATACTCATCAGCGCTGTTGTTACTTATTCTCATACTGTTCTTCTTAGCGATAGTTAAGAAAGATTACAAGAAAGAATCGGTAAAACAATAACAAACCATTTTCTCAATTTGTTTTGGTATGATATTTTGTGTCAAAGCAAGTAGTAAAAATCGCATGGTACAGTCCTCTAAATGCGTACGTGTCCGTACGTACACTTTTTGGTGATCAGTTAGGTAAGTGTTCCTCAAATCTAATATGCAAATCCCCACTATTGCATCCTATGTGGTGGCAGAAAAAAAGCCAGACAATTTCTTATGTATTTTTCATGCCAGCAAGACCAAAGTTCCCCATGTAAGCACCCCATATCTTCTGCCACCCATACCTTTTTCTCACCTCAAGAATCTATTGCCTAATTCTCATCAAAAAGCAACTCCAAAGTCACAAAGATTCCTCGAGATATCTTTTTACATCTAGAAATAAGTCATAGTATAATGGTTTCAAGATTTCTTGGAGGCCTGATGATTCTCATGATATTATCAACCGCTACAACTTTTGCGTTAGTGCAGTACGCATATGCGCTAAAAAATGACAAAGACTTGCCAGTGTTTTACAGCAAAGGCAAAGTAGTTGAAAACAGCCACTTTCCAGGAACAGTTATGTGGACACTCATAAAAGGTGACAAGGGCAAAGTTATTTTGCAGACATTTGCAGGAAGAGAAGTCGTGAGTTTTTCTGTATCTCTCAGTGACGCTTGTGAAAATCATCCGACAATCTGTATATCCACTGTCGTAACAGAGGCAGTAAACACGCAAGCAATTCAAGTTGGCGATACTGCAAACTTTGGCATCGATATCAATAACAAGCAACAGAAAATTTCTCTACTTTCAGGTTTCTTGGCAAATGTTGACGTAACTGTCAATCTCACAAAAATAAATACTAATGTTAGTTGATTGTCATACCCAGAATTGGCGATGCTAAAATTTTTGAATTATTTTCTGTAATGGGCTACAAAAGTAGCAGCTTCGTTGCTTGAGAGGTCACGCAGAAACTGCTCGTGAATGATTTGTCCGTAGACTGTCAAGTCTCTGGCAAGCATTTCTATGCGTAAAGATAATGTTGCGTTCGTAATTTCTCCTTTGGAATTAAAATCCTCTTCTGGGTTAATTGCAACTCCATAAGGCAAGCTCCAGCCGTAACATTGGCGTACTGCTGTCCGCATCTGGTCCATCACTGTAAGGCCTTTCTCATGTGAAGTACATAGGTAACCAAAGGTCTTTCCTGCAAATTCTGACCAGAAGTGATCTAGAAAATTTTTCATCGAACCAGACATTGACCCATGATAGTCTGGTGTCGCAAGTACGAAAGCGTCTGCCCAGTTTATGTCATCTTCTACTTTGCGGGCTTGTGGATCATCTGATTCATCAGGACTGTACATTGGCAATTCGGTTTGTCGTAAATCAAGAAGGCGTGTTTCTGCGCCATGTCTTCTTGCAAAATCAAGTGCTATCTTAACAGCTAAAGTGCCGCGCGATCCTTCTCGCATGCTGCTTCCAACACCTAGAATCTTCACTACCACGCTTTTCTGCCAGATTGTGGTATTATTATTCTATATCACTAAATTTTCGGTGCAAGTCGATTAGCAGAATTTATAGGATAACATGATACCTTAATTTTGATAATTTATGGTGTCAGTTTTTAGATCATTTTGTCCAAGATTAGAATTTTTGATAATTATTGCGGCAGTTTTTATTCTGCCATCTTTACTGGTTGCAGCCTATGGTCATGGCCTGTTTGGTGAGACACTGCCTCCTGTACCTATCCAGAACCGCAATGTTACTTTTTCAATAAACACGGTACTTACCCCTGGTCCTCCTGCAAAAGCAGACAAGGTAGTTACAATACAGCTGTACGAAACAAATACAAAGAATCCGATAAAGGATGTGACGTTTTTTGTTAGGTCGATAAAGGATGGGAAGGTTTTGTTCGAGCATGAATTTCAAAGGGACACGGGAAATTTGGTCATGGCTATATCCACAACAGAATCTGGAGATGTCAGCATATGGGAGCAAGACAGGATTCTTACAAGAATGTTTGGAGCCTTTATGGGTGGCAATGCAGATTCGGCACTCATAAAAGGACCCATTTTTGATTCTGGAGGATTGTACAACTTTCATGTTGAGATAAATACTGCAGATTCTTACATGACCAAGCTTAACCCTCCAGTAAAATATGACCCGGCAATCTCAATACCTGACACAACATCCTACCAGATTGATGACAAAAACTATGGCAAGCAGACAATAAAGATCATAACATACTACGACCAAGTAAGCAACTTTCAATACTTGCCTGAAACAAAATCAATCAAATTTTGGATGCCCTTTGATTGGTCTCAAGATAACATAAAACAAGTATCGGTTGTGCATGAAGAAATACGAATCCCTAGATCATTTGGAGACCTTTTAGTTACAAAATATGCAGCAGATGTTAACAACTTACCAGTTCCAAAAAGTGCAATCACAGTTGATGATTATTCAACAGATGATAGAATTGTCCACATCATCTTAAACAAACCAGAGCTGCAGGATCTATCAAAAATAAATGAAAACACAAAGCAAGGAATGGAATTTGCTCTACAACCAAGTGCTGAGATTGGTTTTCCGCTAACAGTTCTTACAAGAAATGCCCAGTATAACGTAACTCTAAGTTGGGACCCACCTAATTTGGCATCAGGTTCAAAAACCAAATTCAGCTTCGATTTTAGAGATACTTATCTTATCGCAAATAAGACCATACCTGTAAGCTACGAATTTTCTATACTTCAAAACGACAGAGTAATCTTAAGCCATAATGGAACCACTGGTCAGTCCGGTTTGCCAGGTGACACAATTGATGCGCTTATTCCTGACGATGTCTCAGGTCCAATAAGAATAAAGTTTGACAACTTAGGCGGCAACAGGTACGCCGATGCTGAATTTCTATCAGTAGTTGTGCCTGAATTTCCGGTAGGTTTGTTACCAGTCTTATTTGTGGCACTTGTCGCTATGTTGGTGCTTGTCAGATTGAAGATAGGAGTAAGACTCTAGTCTTCCTTCTCATCTTGTTTGGGTTTTGAGTTTTTGGTTGGCTTTTTATGCTCCTTGTCTTGATTTGCTAATTCTTTTTTAATTTCTTTTACTGCCTTTGCAAAGTCTTTTTCGTCATTCTTTGTCTCTTTTTGGAAACTCTTTAGATCTTGCTTGAACTCTTTGACATCTGCTTTGTTGATTGTCTTGTTTTCTTTTGCTTCTTTTATTATAGATTTTGCGTTATCTCTAAACTCTCTGAATTCTTGTTGGAATTGCCTTTTGTCCTCTCTATTTTTCTCTCCGAGTGCCTTGAGGTCCTTCTTGCAATCTTCTCTTACTTGTTTTCTATTCTCTGGAGATGCATTTCTTATCTTCTCATGGCAGTCTTTGATTGCGTTGATAGTATCTTCCCTTTGTTGTTTGAAAAGTTCATTATGTCGGTGGACAAAGTCGGAGACTAGCTGACCAAGGTTATTGATGTCAATAGTAGTACTTGTTTGGTTGGCTGGTTTTCCACTTGCAGTGTTTGAATACGGCCCTAGACCGATGGCATTCCAAGCTGCAACACGATATGTTTGCTGGTGTCCAAGTAAGAGACCTGAATCAATATAGCTTATCTGTGTGATACCTGTATTGTTTACTAAAGTTGTGCCGTTTCTTTGTACCCTGTATCCGGTAATGGGCGAGCTGCCTTGATCAGCTGGTGCAGTCCAAGTTATTTTTAGTGATGAGCTAGACTGTGAAGTCACACTCAGTCCTGTGGGTGCAGAGGGAACTCGTAGTTGTGTTGGAACCTGAGTCTGAAGCGTAGTTGCAGTTGCATTATTTGATGCTGCACTTGTGCCTACCGAGTTGTGTGCAAAGACTCGATATTGATAACATGTTCCATTTGTAAGACCCGTGTTTGAAAATTCTGTATTTGTATTGCTTGTGTTCGCTAGTATGCTTATGAAGCTACCAGTGCATGCGTTTCTCCGTTCTATTTTGTATCCATTAACTGGTATTCCACCAGAGCTGGTTGGTGCAAGCCAGCTGAGATTAATTTGTGATGACGATATAGCAGTTGCGGTCAACGATCTAGGTGCACTTGGCTCTGAGAATGTTGTTGCCAAAGCTGTATTTGACGGACTTCCAACACCTACTGAGTTAATTGCCGAGACTCTGTATTGATAGCATATTCCACTGATTAATCCTGTATTGGAATAAGCTGTTGTAGTGCTAGTCGTGTTTGCTATTAAGACATTAAAAATACCAATGCAGCCAGTACTTACCTCGATCCTGTATCCATTTACATGGCTTAAGGTTGCATTGACCGGTGCTGTCCATGAGAGATTGATTTGCGAGCTTGAGATTGTAGTTGCAGAAAGATTTGTAGGTGCAGCAGGCACTGTCTGACTTGAAGTTTCAGCAACTGAAAATCCAATAGGCGCAACTAGTGAACCTGCAAGAAGAATCAAGACAAGTGATAGCCCTGTTGTTTTCACTGACCAATTTTAATTCTTTTTGCATATAACTATCAGGCAGGATTTATCAGTATCAATTATACGCATTCTTTATAATTCTTAAAAAAATTGATTTTCACATGGCGGCATTTTTTCATCCAATGAAAGATACAAGCGAAAAATCAGATAAAAATTTTGAATTCGAAGAAGAATTGGAATTCAAAATTTTGTTTTCCATCTTAAATAACTATGAATATGGTTCACTTACGTAGCGTCAGTATTAACTTAGAGCCAATTGCTTCTTTTCTCACAAATCTATTTTATGCAAAAAACTGCCTAACTTTTCATTCCATGCGCTAGAAGAACTGAATAGCATCCAAGACCGCAATCTTCACATATCGGTGCCATCGAATTTTTTTCCGCACTGCCAATGCAACATGGCTTTTTTTCTCTTCCCATATGATCTACAGAAAGTATTGCCCAAGTGGGACAATCAATAGGAGTAGTGCCCTTTCCTCCCCAATTTTTCTTCATTAATTCTAGCTGGCTTTTTGGATTTATGATGTAATCATCATCATATTGGTCTTTTAGTGCAATTATATCATCAACAACCTTGGTTCTCTCTGGCCCAAAGGGCAACCATAGCGGATCTCCTTTTGCAAACGGAGTATGAAATTGAAAGCCGATTTTATTGACATGGCCGTACCATTCATCGATTACATCCTTGATGGTTTTGTAGTTTTGAGAATTTATGGTCATTGAAATCCAGATGTCCTTCAATGCCTTCTCACCGTTATTTTCAACATAATCAATGATGTTTTTTCTTGTTGAGGCATACGCGCCTTTGCCACGTATTGTATCATGAACCTCCTCCGTACCGTCTACTGAGACCCAGTAGAAGTATAGATCCTTGTACTTCTTTAGAGGATAGGTACCGTTTGTAACTACAGATACCCGTTTTGGAAACTCTTTTACAAATAATTCTATTACATCAGGTCTTAGTGTAGGCTCACCGCCAACGAGTGTTATAATAAAAACGTGCTGCTTTTTGAATTTTTCATCTATTACTTGTTTCCACTGCTCTACCGTAAGCTCCTCGTTTTCTTTTCGATTGAGCCACCAGTAACAGTGGGTACAATGTAAGTTACATACGTTAATTATATCTGCAGAGCCGTAGATGGGGCTTCGTTTGTCAAGTAATTTGTAACCCGCGTATTTTATGAAAATATGAAAGTAATTAGGAGTTTCTTGGACTATCTGGCGAAAACCCCTTCCCATTATTTCCATAAATAAGAATAGGAACGAAAGGAAATAACCCTTTGGGTTGTCAACCAATTGATGAAGATCATAAAACGAAAAAAGTCTTCAAATCTTAATGAGATTTAATCACTTTAATAATTTTCAGACCTAGAGAAAAAATTCATAGTAAGATCATCAATGCTAAAGAACCAAACTGAGCTTTGATTAGTATGAATCATAAGCAATATTAAAATAAAAAAAGAACACATTCAGAATAATGCCACAACTAAGGCATGTTGCAATTTTGAGTGGCTTGCTCATATTAGCAATAGGCATGTCTGCTACGCCTTCGTTTGCTCAGGTTCAAATTGTAATTCCATCTGGTGCACTATTTCCAAATTCACCGTTTTTCTATTCTCCATCAATCCAACATGTTAAAACTGGAGAGACGGTTGTATGGGAAAACGAAGATGTTGCGTCGCATACGGTTTCAACTGGTAAGGCTGCACTTGGCATTGATGGGAGAATCGATAGCGGCCTGATTGCACCTGGAAGTATTTTCTCTTACAAGTTTGATAAACAAGGAGTATACGAGTATTACTGCCTGCTCCACCCGTGGATGACAGGAGCTGTCTCGGTTGGAGACGGATCCCCAACCATGCCACCTGGAAAGATTTCTGTCTCAACTGACAAACCATCTTATCACAAGGGAGATACGATACTAGTTTCTGGTCAAGTGTCTGATTACTTTGAAAATGAGGAGGTCACAATCTGGGTAACAACTATGGAGGGTAAGGGTATTGCAGTTCTCCATGTAGAGTCGGAGCCTGACAGAACATTTTCTGCAAAAATTGATACTAATGATAACATGTGGTCATCTGGTGAGTCCTACAAGGTTAACGCACAATATGCGACAAAGAGTACTGTAGGCTGGACTAAGATTTCTCTTGAACAGGAAAGTTCAGCTGTAATAATGTCAAAAGGAAAAGCTGGAGAAAAAGAAGAGGTAGCCTCAAACAAGAGTCCAAAAGAGAGTGCAAATGGCAATATGGGCTACAGGAGCTTTCATAAAATAATCGGCGCAAATTCTGACAACTCCTTTACGGTCCAGTCAGATCGTCATCTGTACAAGCCAGGAGAAGAGGTCAAGATTGAAGGTTCCATGTGGGCTGGCTTGATCACAGAAATTGGGCCTGAAATTCCAGTTACAACTGTGGTAAAGTTCAATGACGAAAACACTGTGGCATACCAAGTTGCAATTCAAGTAAAGGACAACAAGGGTAACATGGTGGCAGACAAGAAAGTACAAGTTGATAGCGCAGGCGATTATTCTGTAAGCTTCACATTACCACAAGATTCACAGCAGGGTGCATATACGGTCGAATCAAAGATTCAAGTTAACACTGGTCTTCTTGGAATATTGAAGACATCGACAGCCGCAAAGCTGCAGACGTCATCAAAGTTTGTCGTAATAAACCCTGTTGCATTTGCGGTGAAGGCAGCCGACAAGGACCTTAATGTAAAGATAGCAAGCAACTCAAATCTGAGCAACTTTGAGTTCAAGCCTGAGCAAAAGAAGGTCTC
>JACQFM010000069.1 GCA_016200035.1 Nitrososphaerota archaeon | reverse complement strand
TTTAAGAAAACCGAAGACAGAGAACTCTATCAAACTGCTACTAAGATAGTAACATACATTGTAATTGTTGCAGAGTCATCACTTTATGGACTGTCAGTATATGGTCCACGACTTCCATCGCCAGAAGCAGGCTTTATTCTGATTGGCCAGCTTATAGCGTCATCAGTCATAATTATGCTGCTTGACGAATTGATTCAGAAAGGATGGGGACTTGGAAGTGGAATAAGTCTCTTCATTGCAGCCGGTGTAGCATAGACAGTATTTTGGAGCTTGTTTAGTCCTATACCAGCTGGAGACGGGGGACCTGTTGGAGTGATACTACATGTCTTTACATCACTTTTCCATGGGGACTTATCTAACGTACTATTTAGATCAAATCAACTGCCAAGTGTATTTGGCTTGCTTATCACCGCAGGAGTTTTATTGATTCTGGTGTACACTCAAGGAATTAAGATAGAGATCCCAATTGTCTCAACAAAGTATAGGGGATTTTCTGCAGTCTACCCAATAAAACTGATGTATGTTTCAAACATTCCTGTTATTTTAGCATCGGCACTTACCGCAAATGCAGTCTTTATGGGCCAGCTATTGTGGGCACATTTTAATTCTCATAATAATAACCTGCTTCTCAATTTCGTAGGAATGTTTGATCCTACCAGTCCATCAACGCCGACAGGAGGAATACTATACTATGTTACCGCACCTCGTGGTCTTGATGTGGTTGCACTTGATCCCATGCGCGCAGTCTTGTATGTCTTATTTATGATAGGAATTGTAGTTTTGTTTGGAAGGCTCTGGATAGAGCTTGGAGGATTGTCTGCAAAGACTGCTGCAAAGAATCTTCTTGATGCCGATGTACAAGTTCCTGGCTTTAGGCGTTCTAACCAGCCCGTAGAGATTCTTCTACAAAAATACATTCCATCAGTTACTATAATTGGTTCTCTTATTCTGGGTGCAATAGCTGGAATTTCAGATGTTTTAGGTACGTTTGGATCTGGAACGGGAATTCTATTAACCGTTGATATCTTGATAAACTACTATACTCTGCTTGTTAGAGAACGAGTAGAAGATGTTATGCCAAAGCTTGGTGCATTACTTGGCAGAAAGTAAGAAAGTAATAATAGTTGGCATATCAGGTGTTGGAAAGACTACGATAGTGTCCAAAGTTGTAGAAATGCTGAAAGCAAAAAAGATCAGCGTCAGTGTTTCTATTTTTGGTACAGTAATGTTTGAAGAGGCAAAGAAGAACGGTGTGAAAAGCAGAGATGATTTACGTAAACTATCAGTTCCAGAACAAAGGAAGCTGCAATCTATGGCCGCAAGAAAGATCGCTTCCTTGTCAGACGATGCTGTAATAGTGGATACACATGCCTTTATTGCAACTAAGGAGGGGTTTTATCCAGGCCTTCCACACAATGTCTTGGAAATTTTGAAGCCTGATAGCTTTATTATGATTACGGCGCGGCCAGAAGAGATCTACAATAGAAGAATGAGAGACACAACTCGAAACCGTGATATCGTATCAATTGACTCGATCAAAAAGGAGCTTGATGTAACAAGCGCCATGCTTTCTACCTGTTCTATTTTATGTGGTTCTCCAATAAAGATGGTACTAAACTCCCAAGGAAAGGTTGAAGAGGCTGCCAGAGGGATTGTTAGTGCAATGGGGTTTAACGATGGAAATTAATCTTATTTTTGAATTTCTTAATTCACTAGTATTGCAGATTCCTGGACTGACACGAGGCCCCCTTGGCAGCGCGGATCCGATAATCAAAGGCATGATTCCATCCGCATTTGGTATCGTGGCCATTGCAATCGGCCTTAACCTGTTCAATGCTGTAATTAGAAAAAAGCTTGTGGACCAAAGTAAGCTCAAGAGACTAATGCGAGAAACAAGATCGTGGCAAAAAGAAAGGATGACCGCTTTTAGGGCAAAAGATCAGGATAAGATAAGTGAGTTGAATAAAAAATCCGCATACATGAATAAGATGAACATGGAATTAATGCAGATGAACATGAGGCCAATGATGTTAACTTTCATCCCACTGATTCTGATATTTTACTTTGTACTGCCGCCAATGTTTGCCTACACTGTAGCGGTATCCCCGTTCTCACTTAATTTTGCACCTGGAAACTTTTTTCAACTTACTTGTACGGCAGAGAAAGTAGCCTCAGAACCTAAAGTATGCAAACACGAAAATGACATATACTTTTGGGCGTGGTATTTTCTTTCATCCATCGCCTTTAGTGGGATAATAATGAGGCTCACGAAAACTACGATGGATCTAAGCTAAGTTGCAAAAATCAGTTATAATTTCCGGTCCTCCAGCCATCGGAAAGACCACCATAGCAAAAGGATTGGCAAGCGAACTTGACCTAAAATATCTAAGTGGCGGTGATGTGTTAAAGGAGCTGGCAAAAGAAGAGGGGTTTCAAACAGAAGGAGTTGATTGGTGGGATACTAAACAAGGCATGAAGTTTCTAAATCAACGGAAGACAAATCCAGAATTTGATAAAAAAGTAGACATTAAGCTAAAAGAGCTCTTTTACAAAGGAGGTCTAATAATAACAAGCTATACACTTCCATGGCTTGTGCAAGATGGCATCAAGATATGGCTTGCAGGTTCATGTGAAAATAGCGCAAAGAGAATGACTACAAGAGACAAGCTATCATATAATGACGCACTTGAAATAGTAAAAAAAAGATTTGAGGAAAACAAGAAGATATACAAAATGCTCTATGGATTCGATTTTGGTGAAGACCTCTCCGTTTTTGATAAAGTAATAAACACGGATGGTCTAGGAATAGATCAAGTCCTCTCCCAAGTAAAATCTGCCATAAAAGATCTCTTATGATGCTAAAGCAACTGCAAAATCTCCGAATAGTAGATCAGGATATAACAAATGACCAATATGGTACCTATTATGATAAGCGAACAGTAGAGCAACTGCTTAACTATGGCTTTATACTCTTAGACAAACCAAATGGTCCTACAAGCCATGAAACTGTAGCTTGGATAAAAAAAATCCTCAATGTTCCAAAGGCTGGGCACAGTGGAACACTGGATCCTCCAGTCTCAGGTCTTCTGCCAGTCGGACTTGGTGAGGCAACAAAGGCGCTTGGTGTTTTACTATTAGGGCCAAAGGAATACCATGCACTTGGAAGATTGCACACATTACCTTCAAAGGAAAAACTAGAGTCTGTCTTAAACCAATTTCACGGAGAGATTTATCAGAAACCCCCTCAACGCTCTTCTGTATCTAGGCAAACAAGAATAAGAAAAATATATGAGATCGAGGTGATCGAACAAAAAGAGCGGCTTTTACTTTTAAGAATATTATGTGAAGCGGGAACTTACATAAGGAAAATCATCTATGATATGGGAGAGATACTGGGATCTGGCGCAACAATGATAGAACTAAGACGAAGCCGTGTTGGGCAATTCAGTGAAGACTCGAACCTGGTCAAGATGCATGATCTTGTAGATGGATATGCACTATGGAAGGAAAAGGGTGATGATTCTAAACTCTTGAGGATGATAATGCCAATTGAACACACGTTAAGTGAAATAAAATCGGTCATCATTAGAGATTCTGCTGTTGATGCTTTATGCCATGGGGCTCAGCTTGCAATCCCTGGTATTTTGGAAATCACGCCAGATATAAAAAAAGGCGATTATGTTGGAATCTACACACAAAAAGGAGAGATAGTCGCACTTGCAGAAGCTATCTTGTCAGAATCTGAAATTATAGAAAACACAAAAGGATTCGCATTCCAGATAAAGCGAATTATTATGCCTCCCAACACCTATCCAAAGAACTGGAGAACAAAAAC
>JACQFM010000068.1 GCA_016200035.1 Nitrososphaerota archaeon | reverse complement strand
CATGCAACATGCGCATGCGGCTCTGGCAAGTCATACGAGGAATGTTGTGGTTGCAAAACAATGGACCCAATAGAAATCTCTATGATGATGTGGCACAAGGCATTCTTTCAGGCAATGCATGAAGTACATGTTGAGCGACTGAAGAAGAGGATAGAATCTGCATTTGGACCTACCATAGACAAATCTGCAGATGCTGCCATCGAATCATTTGGCAAGATGTGGCAATCGATGCTATTGCAATCAGAAGGAAAAAAAGAGTTTGCGTCAAAGTTGCAGAAGATATTTTCTGAAACAAGTAGGAGGTAGTAAATTTATCCCCCCTCCTCCTACTTCCCTTTTTTTCAATCTGTAAAAATCCGAGATAAATCATTAGACTCCTATTGTAGGCCTCTTTGCCAGAAATTTCTTTCCACATTTGAAACACAGATGTTTCTTATGTGGATTTATGGCATACCATCCGTTGTCTATGTGCTGTGCCCCACAATAAGGGCAGTAAAGTCGAACCTTTGTTTCCGTATTCTTTTTTATTTTAGAGTGCTATTTCATGCTTCTTCCATCTTCCAGAACCATTGGAAGCTTATACTTTATAGGACCTTGTTGCACATGATATCACAGTGGAGAAGATTGCAGGAACTAAATAAAGGAAATAACATTGACAGCGTTCTGCTTGAGCATTTTGAGCGAGAGATATGGAGCAAGGTTCCTCACCTAGAAGAAAAACCAGAAGTGAAGGTTGTCAACGTAACACCGCTAATTGATATTACTGAAGATTTGAAAGAGTGCGCAAGAAAAGAGTACGGCTTGAATCTTGCCGATGAAGATCTGAAAGTTTTCGGCAAGTTCGACTCGAACTTGCTTGCAGGCTCGATAAAAGTAAGGCCGGCAGTCCACATAATCCATGATGCCATTGTTACAGGGAAGCTTAGAAGTGGACAGAAAATATTTGAAGCGACCTCCGGTAACTTTGGGATAGCACTTGGGCAGTTATCTAAACTTGGCCTGGATGTAGTTACACTTGTCTCAAGAAAGCTTCAGGAGGGAGTCTTTGAGGAGTTGAGAAACGAGAAAATACGTATCATGAATCTTGACATGGACATCTGCCCTGCTCCAGGGATGAAGGACAACCCGAATCTTTTGCTTGCAAAAGCAACCGCTTCAAACATTCGCTCACAGCTCTCTGAACTGGGGTTTGACCCAACGATTTTCGATAAATCACGTTCTGAAGTTGAAGCAGTTCTTGCAAAGCAGGACATAATAAACCTGGCAAAGCTTCTTGCAAAAATTTACGGCTGCTTCTGCCCAGAACAGTACGACAACGAGCTGAATATTGATGTGCATAAAACTGTGACCGCAGCAGAGATTGACCAGCAACTGCGTGAACAAGGCAAGTCGCTGGCTGATTTCAGAATTGTATGCACCTTTGGCACAGGCGGCACGTCTGGTGGCATGAGCAGATACCTGATGGAAAAATATGGAAAAAAGTCACTGCACGTGGTCTTTCCACTAGGTGATCAAGATGTTGCAGGGATAAGGACGAAAAGCAAGGCAGCGGGCTTGAAGTTCTACGAGCCTGAGCGATATGCAGGACAACATGAAGTAGATTTTGAGCAGGCAAAACGTCTGCTAAAGTTTTTCGTAGACAAGGGCCATGACATAGGCGAGAGCAGTGCCCTTGCACTTTATGCAGTGATGCAGATGGCAAACTTTGGTGGCTATGGAGGAAAGTTTGTTGTAATAATTGCCGATGGAATCCAAAAGTACAAAAAGAATCTGGAAGCGATGGGAAAGAAGCAGAACCGTCTGCAGGTTGACCTAAAGGAAGCTCTTTCTGATATCGGCAGCTACAATAGAGTTCTCTGGATTCACACAATGTATACTCCGCGCAAGGAAGGAATAGAATTAATTGCAAATTCTCTTGGCGTTGATCAAAGCAAGATCTTTGTCCCAAAGGCCCGCGATGTGGAGCGACTTATAGCAACCCAAGAGATTCCTAAGGAAATGGAGAATGCCTTGGGAGGACCTGATGGAAAGTCATTGCTTGTTTGCAT
Organism: Nitrososphaerota archaeon; assembly: GCA_016200035.1. Classification (GTDB taxonomy): domain Archaea; phylum Thermoproteota; class Nitrososphaeria; order Nitrososphaerales; family Nitrosopumilaceae; genus JBBDNF01. The sequence continues at coordinate 1,904 of JACQFM010000068.1, read as the reverse complement.
GATGGGAAATACTTCTTTCATGGCTGCCAAAGTACTTGCGGGCAAAGGCATTGCAGCTGAAAGTTTGAACGGTGGGATATCAACACTTTCTCAAGGGAAAGGCAAGCAAATTTCTGAATTGGTGCGAATGGCTACCGAATAATATGGCAGTATAATTTCTTCCCTTTCTTCTGCCCCATTTAGTCAAAAAGCTGAAAATAAAAAAATTCAGTTATCGGATTTGGAATTATTCTTATCGCGTAACGAAATTAGTATACCCTTAAGTTAGTCTCATTTGAAAAACAACATATCTTGGCAGATGCAGACATACGTCCAAGAAAGCTTCATGACATATCGCTTTTTGGATTAAGATTGGCAATAGGTGCGATCTTTATTGCGGTTGGCTTTATCAAGTTTGATCCAGGCTTTGCCACTTATCTAGACAAGAATTTCTGCATCCGTTCTATCACTTGTGATGCTTGGCGTAATATTTTACATCAATAAGGCATCGCACTTTATAGGTCCGGACGGAGTTGAGCATCCAGTAATACTTCTTGCAGCTTCGCTTCTCATAATAACAACTGGTCCTGGCAGAATCTCTATATCACATCTAGTCAAAAAAATTCCACGCTTTCTACAATGACTTACGGAAAATCTGGCGGTATCGTAAAAAGGATTGAACGCTAGGACTAACAGTGAAAGTGGGTCCGATGTGGTCTAGGTAAAATTTTACTTGTATCCTTTACCGTTTCGTTCCTAAATATCGCCAAGTAGATGGTCTTTGATGTACTGTTGAATCTGTGGCTTGAATACCGGATTAAGTGAAACCGTTTCCCAGTTTTTGCGTGGCAGAACCCAGTTCCACTTGACAAGCTCTTCTACTTTCTTCATCGTGTTTTTTCCATTGTTCTTTACAACATTGCTTAGCTTTCTTATCAATTTGTCAAGGTTGGTGTAGATTTCAGACCAACTTCCCTGATTCCACAGATAGTATAAAGATCTGGGCACGGAGCTGGTCATCAGTGAAAACTGTCTTCAATCAGGTACACTTATGATACCTTCTGAAGTTATAATTTAAATACTTTCTAGAAGAAGATTAGATTATGTCAGAATCAGGTTCGCTTCTCCTTAGAGCATATGGCAGCTCACCACAGATGAAGATTCTCGATTATTTAATGGATTTTCCAAAAAACGACTTTACACAAAAGGAGATAATTGAGGCACTTGGGATGAGCAAGACTACATTTTACAAGTACTTTGACAACCTTGTTGATTTTGGCATGATAAGGGTAAACCGGAAGATAGCAAACGCCAAGCTGTACTCAATTAACATTGACAGCCCAGTGGTTCAAAGTATGAGAAAGAATGTAGATTACATTTCAGAAAAGATCGCAGACGAGTCACTGCATAAGATTAGTGTTCAAACAAAACACAAGAAATAATTTCAATTACATTCATCTTTTGATTTTACATTCAGCAGTTAATCCCTTTACAGTTACATAATATGCGGCAATTAAAATACCAATTGAGACTAGCCTGAGCGGAATTTCATAATTTGTAAGAAATGATGTGGCCGCTCCCCCCACTGCACCAAAGGTAGATGCAACTGCAAATCCAACAGAGCCACAGCTGCAAGCGCCTGCGCCTGCACCAATAATTGAACCCAGAAATCCCGATCCTACTTTTCTTGTATGCAAAATACGAAGTCTGTAAACGCTCATGCTAATCACAATTCCTGACAATGCAGAAACCACGACAACTAATGCAAAACGGAATATGTCATAATCTGCAACATAGAATAGAAGATTAGGTTGTGTGAAGATGAATTCTGACAGAATGGAAAGTAGTACAAGCATACCAGAAAATATTGCTACTGATAAAATCAGATAAGATGCCTTTGAAAAGACTAGTTTGAATGCTAAACT
>JACQFM010000067.1 GCA_016200035.1 Nitrososphaerota archaeon | reverse complement strand
GCCTTCGAATCTGCGGGTAAAAAGTTTCATATTTTGTAGAAGGTTACCTTTCCTACATAATGAAAATCTATGATAGGTAAGACTTAACCAGTGTGTCTGAGCGCACCAAAATAAACCGCTGCTGCTATAATAGCAGCCAGAACTACTCCAACTACGATGAATCTTTTATTCATAAAATGCGGTGTGTGAAAACAGGATAAAAAGACAGATGGCAACAATTTGGATGGAAATCGCTACCATATTTTGCTATTTTGGGTTCCAGTAGTGTTGAGGCCGATGGGAACATATCACCATGATGGACTATTTTGGACCCACTTTTGTAAGAATATCAAGTTTTGTTTAGATTTACTATTTTTTCTTCAAGTTAACTAGCGGAAGGTTAGATTCCTCATTGAACCATCATTCTATTTTGCTATTATTCCAATATCCATGTGATTGTTCATCATTGAGTGCATTGATTTTCCAGCTGGAATTACGTGGGTGTGTAAGGTGTAGTATCCGCTTTCATCAACGGTTAGTTTTACTGCATATTTGCCATCGCCAATGTTTTCAGCGTTGAACATTGGTCCTATCATGTTCACAGTAGACATTGAAGCTCCTTTTTCTACCCCAACTATCACGTCAGCATTTTGGAGAGGATTTCCGGTATTCTTGTCTAGTACAAGCAGCGTAACTTGAGATTGCTTTCCGACCTGGACTTGTTGGCTGGATACTACCTTGATTATAACATCCTGTGGCACTTGACTCATCATGTTACCCATCATCCCTCCTCCTTCCATCATCGAGGTCGGCGAGATGTTGCGCCAGCCATCTACCATTGACATAGGTGAACAGCCCAACCCAAATGCGTTATTTGAAAATAATCCAATTATAGTTACAATGGCGCCTACCGCAACTGCTACAAGTATCAAAGTATTTCTTGTCGACAACTAAACAACTGTAGTTTCTTACATATTTGAAGGATGGTGTTTACAATTGTAAAATTAATTTTCATATTTGTTAGAAGGATGCGCTTAAGCTGCTTATTTTGTGTTAACTGAGAGCGTTATTTTGTCACCGTCCTTGAAGACATAATTTCGATAATCTGATACCGGTTGATCGTTTACGGTCATAGTTACTTTATATCCATTCAGATTCAGGCCCCATATGTCGAGTAGCTGTCCAAAGGTATAGTCTCTTATTTTGTACGATTCGACATGAATGGTGCCCGAAGTGTCATGCGTGTGCAACGCTGTCATTCCCTTCATGCCGTATGAATCAAGAGAGTGATCCTGCCATAACGTTGGATCTATTCCAATGCTGGCTGGTACAGGTGTCTCCTTGCCATCAAATACAAGCGTAAGATGTGTATGCAAGTGCATCATTCCCATAGAATCAATGGGCACTGATGCGGTACTATTCTTGGGCTGCTGGTAGGTCATGAAAAATGCAATTCCAACAGATATTGCTATTGCCACTCCTATTGCAATCAATTTTGGCTTGTTTGATCTTGTTGACCTGCTCCTTGAATTCTCGTTTTGTTTTATTTTCTTTTGCCTCTTCAAGGATACGCTGATGGTGGGCATATTTATGATTGGTAGTTTACAAATGTAAAGACCCACATATTTATGATTGGTAGTTTACAAATGTAAAGACCCACATTAAAGTATGACACGAACTACATGTTCTTACGTTTCGAAATGAGAAATATTTCTACTAAATCGCTTATCCTTTTGATGGTTTTAATACTTTTAGCATCATTCACGTTACCCATATTTGCTCAACAACAGGAAACATATGAATTGGCTAAATACCACAGACATAGTAATTTCATCAAAGAGTTTGCGAGTCCGCTGCATGGATTGGGATTAAAAGGAATCACTACAAATTCTGACGGAAATGCTTGGTTTTACTATTCAACTAACAAAACTACCACACTAATCAAATTTGATCCATCAAGTGAAAAATTCTCGCAGTATGATGTTGCTGGAGCTACTACAGTTCATGACTTTATCATAGAACTGGCTGGAGGGCAACTAGTCTTTGACAAATCTCGAAATGTTGTCTGGTTTACCGATTCTAGAACAAACTCTATTGGAAAATTTGATGTAAAAAGCGAGAAAGTCGAACTGACCGCAATTCCTACGCAAAATGCAGGACCGATGGGAATTGCCCTGTCTCCTGATGGTAAAAATGTCTGGTTTGCTGAGATTACAGGAAACAACATAGGACAACTTCACCCAGAGTCTAACAAGATCACCGAATATTTCACAGGTGATAATAGTGGTCCCACGTTTCTTACCTTTGATGAAAAGGGAGGGCTGTGGGTAACGCTTTCGTATTCTCACAGCATACTGAAAGTACAACCAAGTCTATTGGATTCTGACTCGTCAAAAGGCATGTCTACAATAATGCTGCCAAACCAAGAGCCTTTCTCGCCATTTGGTATTGCTATAGTTACAGATAGTACTGGAAAACAGAGAATCTTTGTCTCAGACCATGGTTCAAGCAGAGTGATCTCGTCACCTGTAGATTCTGACCTGAAAACATTGACATCCTACTGGACATCACCATCCCAAGAATATCCTGCTACCCTTCCAGGACAAATAGTATCTGACAAAAAAGGAAACGTCTACTTTCCTGAACATGGAGGGAACAGAATTGCAAAAATCGATCCAGCAGGCTTGATGACAGAATATGACATTCCAACAGGACCGCTTTCAACAGCAGTGTTCTCGACGATATCTGATGACAGAAGCCGAGTATGGTTTACAGAATTGTTAGCAAACAGAATCGCGTATCTTGATACGACAATTCCAGTTAATTTCAATCTAAAAGTTAGCGGCGATAACCAGTTGACACTTGATAAGAATGGTGCAAAAATAGTAGACATTTCCCTGATTTCGCTTGATAACAAAAATAATTCATTCATCTCACTCTCAAATGTTGCACTAGATCTTGTGGGCATGACAGATTTGGGGCTTAAAGGCTTGACATATGACATACAACCACAGAAAATTGATTTGCAGAAGAACCCCAATGTGGGCTCACATTTCACCCTCCAAGTAGGAGACAAAGCAAGATCAGGTCAGTATACCGTCATGGCAAGGGCATCTTCTTTTGAGGATGATCAGCAGCTAGCTGTCTCAGAGTTGTATCCCATCCTGATCAAACTTGATGTGTCTCCACTCGAAAACGATAACTCGCTCCCGTCTGCTAAAAGTTATGATATAAAGCCTTGGTTACATGACTTGGTCAATCTTTTATTAATTGTCCTTGCTATTGGGCTAATTGGATATCTAGTGTATAGCAAAGTCATAAGATCAATGAAGACAAAGCAAAAAGAATTGTAATGGAAAAGAAGATCGTAATCCTGATAGCTATAGCACTAATTGCAGTGTTAGTAATTTTTTTCAATACCGATATCTTAATTTCACAAATAACGCCAGATCACAAGAATACAAATCATGAAAGGGAGACAGGACAGTTAACTGCAGAGAATCCCAATCTTGGGCAGGCAACCAACGTAGGTATGTCAAATAATACAGCAATATCTCTCAAAACTATGTACGTTACAGAATATTCTTTACCAAATGGAACAGGTCCTAATGGTATTCTTGTAGATCGAAATGGATTGGTATGGACAGCTGGATCACTCTCTCACAAACTGTACAGCCTTAATGAAACGAGTGGAGAGCTAAGATTATACCAAATTCCAGGGGAGGAAGAAAAGAGGGCAGATTACATGGTATGGTCAATGATAGAAGATAACGATGGTTCCATATGGTTCTCACAGTTCGGCTCAAATCCGCTTTGGCGTTTTGATCCTAATGCAGAAAAGTTCACCCGATTTAATGAACTGAGCGCATCTCCCTTTCAGATGAAGGTAGACACTAAAAGAGGTGACATCTGGTTCACAACCTTAAGAGGCAATACTTTGGGAGTAATTCAGAAAAATGAGAATAGTCGTAATGACCAGCCCAATCAACAATACAAAATACATGAATTTCCACTTGGCAACGATACCTATCCAAGCGGCTTGTTTTTAGATGAAGATGTGGTTTGGGTAACAGAGCTTGAAAAAAACAAAATAGCTAAGTTTGAGATAACAAGGGACGACAGTAATACAGTTTCCGGTATCAAAAAAACGGTGGAAATCCCGTTTACAAATAAAACTCACTTTTCTTTACCTACCGATGTTTTGGCTTCAGGAAATGGCACGATCTGGCTTACAGAACACGGCATAAGTACTATCTCAGAATACAACATGAATCTCCAAAAACTTATACGGTTCCCCACCTCACAAACCACCTTTCATGTAGCAACACTTCCGTTCTGGATGAGGGAAAGTCCAGATGGCAAAGGCATATGGTTCAATGAACATGAGGGAGGAAGAGTTGGATTTCTTGACGCTGAAAAGTTTGAGCTCACAGAATACGAACTGCCCTCCCACGTATCTGGTTCAATAATCTTTATTCTAAATGCTGCACAAGATCCTCATAATCCAAATAGAATGTGGTTTTCTGAATGGAATGCGGATAAGATTGCGGTGGTAGACAAAAGCGTGCCAGTATTGTTTAATATTCAGACAGATACAGCTAAAGTTGTTTTGTCAGACAGTAACGAGTCACAAAAAATTGCTGCAATAAATTTTCAGATCATCAACAACACTGCCTACGCTAAGAATCACATGTTATACTTCAATGTGTCAAGCTCCATGGAACCTGCTGCTAGCTTGGTAAATATCACTGCACAATTTTTTACAGATTTTAGTCTTGCCAATGAAAACAAACTACTACAAGAAGAACTGGTACTAAGAGATGAATCAGTAAGTCCAGGAAACTACACTCTCGGAATTAGTGTAAGAGATGAAATGGTGATAAAAACAATATTTTTGGATTTGATTGTTACGCCGTAAGTTTACTTTTAATTTTCAAAAAGCAAGAACTCACAATAGCTTTAGCAAGGTGCTGTTTCGTTGATGGGACATCCTCTTCTTTCGTTTAATGTTGTCTTTTGCTTGGAGGAGACCATCTTTTAAGTAGCAACGAGCTGCCGGTGACGGAGACTGAACTTGCTGCCATGGCCAGTCCTGCAAGCGCAGGATAAAGCAAGCCAATTCCTGCAATTGGAATTAATACAGCGTTGTACACAAATGCGTAAAATAGATTTTGTCTTATCTTGCTTACTGTTTTTTTGCTTATCTCAACTGCTGCAACAACATCCTTCAAATTGTCTCTAAATAGAACAACCTTTCCAGCCTCAAGAGCAATGTCAGTGCCACTTCCTATCGCGATGCCAATATCAGCCTGAGTCAGGGCAGCAGCATCATTTATGCCATCTCCAATCATAGCAATTTTCTTTCCCTCTTGCTGCAGTTTTTTTATCACTTCAACCTTTTCAGATGGC
>JACQFM010000064.1 GCA_016200035.1 Nitrososphaerota archaeon | reverse complement strand
TCAATATGAAAGATATCAATAATAAACTATCTATTATCAATTATTACACACTACTTTACCGTAAGTGCAAAGCCCTCTTTTGTTGTCCTTAGAATTAGCAGCTTATTTTCTGGAAGGTTCAGGTTTGTCATAAAGTCAGAAAGGGTTAGATCGTCTTGCAAAACGTACTTTTTGCCCTCAAACTCGATTGCCACAGTCTTCTTTGAGACGGTTTCCACTGATCTTTGTAATAAATAGTCTACTTTATATCTTTTATTATATATTTGATCATTTCAATGCTTATTGTATTTATTGATCAAAGTACGAAGGGTTGATGCTGCCAGGTTAGCCAAGCGGTACGGCGACCGCCTCGAGATCAAATACAAGGTAGCGGTTGTGCTTCTGCACTCAGGGGTTCGAATCCCTTACCTGGCGCTGACTTTTGTGTTTAATACCCTCAGGTACTCTTCTTGAGATTTTGTATGCTCACCGCTAGTGAGCGAGCAATATAAGCAGAGTTTACGTAACAAACTCACCGCAGAGCCGTCATCTATCCTCTTTTTTGGCTCTTGCGGTTTTTCTTCTTTTTAACAATTAATTCTGTGGTTTCACTTAGGTTCAATTCTCTTGATGGGTTTGATCTAATCAGTTAGATTCCCAGCAGATTCTCTATAATAACGAGTGTCTAACTAATTCTATCAATCCCTTACCTGGCGTACTTAACATATACATACTGTACGTATATGTATTATAATACTGCATATATACATGCAAATACATTCTAAAACCAGATGAGTAAAGCAATATTAAAAAGTAAACGAATGAATAAGACCATCTCAGCTAACAGAGCCAAAACAAGTGCAGCTAATCCTACATTGGATACTATTAAGATGGTAGAGCAAACGCTTTCTAAAATGTCAGAATATACTTCAAAAAACAGACTTTGGAGGGCATTACCAAAGCAGGTACAATACCCAACTTTTAAGACCGTCTTAGACTATCTAGAAAAGTCAAACAAAATAATGTACGATAAGGATGGAACCATAATCTGGATATTTGTTGATAACCCAAAACTAAAAAGGCTCAAAGAAACTTCAAAATCACTACTATAGTCTAGTAACCAAATCTTTTTTCATATTCTTGATGTGAAAAAGATTCAAGAACACAAACAACAAAACTATCTTTCTGACCTAATATTGTATACACTATTCTCCAGCCTGATCGTAGTGGATATCTCCAGAGGTTCTTTATCCTATATTTTCTAATATATGCATCAGGCCAACGATTATGAGGTATTTTATTACCTCGCAAACAGTCCTATTTTAAAATTTTTAATGCCTCAAGAAATTCCTTTTTCCTAGGATCATTTTGAGGAATACGAACAAAGAATTTCCTAAACTCAATGCTGCCAATTACATCATTTGCCTTCTTTTTCGTTGACACGTCAAACCTGCTTATACCATCAAGATAAGATTAACTGATCAACAACATGATTAGTTTGGTTAAGAATCAAAAAATTAAAACTAATTGAGTCTAAAATTGGCATGGTGTCAAACTTTTTGCGCTATTCTCTTATTTGGCGCTCTGATTTTACCTCTACATTTTGAGTAGAAACGATAATTATATAAATATGTAGAGGTAACTAGTTTCATGGTAATTGTAAAGAAGAAGGTCCTGAAAAAGCAGATCTATTACTATTTGGAACATAGCATTAGAAAAGGTAGACATGTACAGAAAAGGGAGATCTATCTAGGAAGAAAAATTCCTTTTGACATAGAGAGGATCAAAAAGAAATTCTTGGATGACATTTACAGGGAAAAATGGTACTGTGACATAGACATAATCAAGAAAAATTTCTCAAAAGAATACAGAACGATGCCAAAGTCAGCCAGAGAAAAGGCATTACAGAATTTCGCCATCAAATTCACATATGATACACAGAGAATAGAAGGCTCGACACTAACACATAGGGAAACAGCAGATCTTTTAGAAAGAGGCATTACACCAAAAAACAAACCAATCAGGGACGTTAAAGAAGCAGAAGCTCACAAGGATCTGTTCTACGAAATTCTGAAATTTACAAAAGGACTGTCGTTACAAGTAGTGCTGGACTGGCACTGGAAGCTTTTCAGACTTACACGGCCAGACATTGCAGGAAAGATAAGAAGGCATCAGGTAGCCATAAGCGGCAGCAAATTCATTCCTCCATCTCCTGTAGAGATCAGTCCTATGCTATCGGACTTTATCACTTGGTATAACAAGAACAAGGAAAAGATACATCCACTCAAGCTTGCTGCTCTTGCACATCTGAAATTTGTTACTATACATCCTTTCGCTGACGGCAACGGCAGAATTTCCAGATTGATCATGAACTTCATCCTGAACAAAAAAGGCTATCCCATGTTTGACATTCCATATGTAGGAAGGAACAGCTATTACAATGCTCTTGAAAGATCGCAGCTAAAAAAAGAGGACAGGATGTTTCTTCAATGGCTAGTGAAAAAATACATCAAAGAATACAGAATGTATCTGTAGGAAGACGCTAGATTAGAAGTGTCAAAACTTTCTGCACTATTCTCTTGGTACTTTACCGTTTAGTTTAAGATCCATGCAGAGATCACTGAAAAAGATGTTAATCATCTAGATTCAGGTTTTGATTGCCTCATTCTGCGTTTTGCTACCCATCTGGTCACCACCGACGCTATCAAAAACATTAGAGCCATCCCTGTATAGTATTGATAATTTGCACTCTTGATATCTATCAATGAAAAAATAATGAAAATTACTCCAACTGCAGCCAGTACAAAACTTAACACCGCTAAATTATTTCGTGCCGTGCATTGTTTGTGAGTAAGGGATATTTCAATACTATTAGGAGATCTTTTTTATGCTTGCAAAATTTTCATTTAGCTGCGTTATTTGTAATCTTGCTGATCATTAGCACTACCGTGGAAATTAAGATTATGGTTTTTCTGAACCAGGTTTTGGTCCTACCATTTCGTCACTTTTGACGTCCTGGTCCCACGTACCCTTGGCTCCTTTTACAAGTGAGGCAACACCTCCACCTACTAGAGCTATGACTACTGCAAGCACGACATACTTGTTCTGAATTACCAGGGTACAGCTGACAGGTATGGCTTTACCTTCACTGGTATAGTCAAAACAGTTGCCAAACTCGTTTGCCTGAACCGTGAACTTGCCATATTGTGAGCCAACTATTCCTCCAAACATAAATCCCGCAAATACCAGAATCAGGCCCAACACTATAAAGCGAGTGTCGCTCACAACATGGGTTACATCGCGTAATATTTAATGTTGTAATGATAATAAGATGGCAGGAAAGTTGTAGATGGTTTTTGGATGGACAAAGAAAAAATCAAAGGAATCTGTCGGGCCGACAGGGCTGGAAAGGCAGGTTACACTAGCAGAGATAAGTGAAATTCTAAAAGAAAAGGAAAATGAGCGCCTGCCAAGGCTTGCAGAAAGGTCAATGGGAATAAGAGAGAGAGTAGATGCTGAACGAAAAAACATCATTCAGATAGTTTCTCAGCTAGAGTCAGATAATCTAAAAGTAGATAATGTAGACAAACATCTCAAAATGCTCATTGAGCGAAGCAAAAAGACAGTAATTTCAGGACTGCGAAAAGAGACATCGATCAACTTCGCAAAGACTACCAAGTATTCAGAGATAGCGAATCTAAACAACGAGATTGGACAGATGCTCAAAAGGATAGGAGACATCTTAGGAGTTAATACAAAAGTAATGCACATCTTTGCAAGAAAGTACACTGATAAGCTCAAGCATCACCTAGCACAAATTGCAGCAACAAAAGCAGAACTTCAAAAAATTGTTGATGACCATGCGGCCTATGAGTCGTCCGTTGCAAGTATTTTAGATTGGCGCGAAAAGATAAGGAGCTCAAAAAGTGAGATTGAAGAGAAAAACCGGAGGTTAGCTGAAACCAAGCTAGAGATTGAAAACTATACCAACACGATTCAGATCCAACAGCAAGAGATCAACACACTAAAATCAAAACCAGCATACCAAGAGTATCTTAAAATAAAAAAAGAGATGGAATCTCTTCAACCAGAGCAGGACAAAATAAAATACTATATTGACCTCCAGTTTTCAAAGATTTCAAGACCTCTTGGAAAATATAGTTACGTTTCTGCACTTGACAAGCCCATCAAAAAGATAATGGAGTCATTGATAGAAAATCCCTCAGACACAATTACACAAGAGAACAATAATTCCATCATCGAGATATTACAGGCAGTAGTGAAAGGTGTGGTCTCAGGCAATGTCTCAGTCAAGGACTCTGAAAAAGCCATCGAGCAGGTAGAAGAGACCATCACAAGATTAGATGAATTTTTGAGGATGAAAGATGACCTTTCTCAAAAGCGAAGATCTTTGCAAGACAAGCTTAACATCTTTAACATTAAAGATTTGGAAGAAAAAGAAGAGATCTTGGCAAAGACAATTGATGCCAAGTCCCATGCAGAATCCACGATAAGCACATTAGAAAAGGAGATTGAAGAGGCTACAAAACGCATACCGCAGCTAACACATGATATTGAAACAAAACTAGGCGAGATTTTAAGCTCAAAGATAACCTTGACCGTTCAAGATTAATTAGTTTGTCAAGCAAAATTATTACATGATCTTCAAAAGTGCTCCTATTCAACGCACGGTTACCATAAAAAAAGACGTACTTGATGGAATACTGTCATTCTGTAAGATGAATCATCCAAACGAAGGAATTCTAATCTTGCGCGGCAAGTACAAAAAGGGAAACATCATGGTAGACGGTTTGGTCATTCCACCATTTTCACATCATGGCCCAACCTTTGCCGGATTTCCATATTCGTTTTTGCCCTTGGATCCCAGCTATGTTGGAACGGTGCATTCTCACCCAACTGGACTAGCAAAACCATCTGTTACGGATCTGCATAACTTCTTTGGTTTTGTATCAATTATTGTCGGATCACCATATGAGGATGACAGCGTCTTTGCCTACGATAGGGACGGAAATCTTCTTCCGCTGACGATAAGTCAGGAGCAATTATGACAAAAACTTATAAGGTTTTTGATACAAGGTTCAGTGTCATGATTAATTACAAGACCTATTTGATCTTCCTTTTCGGCTCACTTGCCGTTAGCATTGGTTTACAGATGCTCTTACCATGGCCATACGGCTTGATAACAGCATTAGCAATCTTCATCTTATTCCCACTCTTTCTGAGAAGGCGAGCCTTAAAGAGGATGGGCGGACTTGGAGAAGGAAGCGGATTCTTTGGCCAAAGCCAGGGTGTAAAGTACATCTGCCTTACATGCAGCAACCGATTCAAGGGCGGTTCATGTCCGCGATGCGGCTCTAAGATGAAAAGAGCAGACTTTTAGTAAGCCAAATCCAAAAAAATCTTATGACACTAGAGGAGCTGCGCAAAAAGGCGCTATTCCAAAATACAATAGATACTTGGATAATGCTTTGTGAGGAGATAAACGCAGATTGGTACTCTGCAGAGAATTACAAAAAATTCATAGCTCATCTTACCAAAAGTGGCCTTAAGATGCAAAAGTTCCCGCTCTGCGTAAAAGAGTCAGGTGGCATGTATCAGAGGGGAAGGGACAAGACACAGTTTGCAGAAATCCTAGCACAGGAGACTGATCCAAATGCAGCAGCGTACACCATAAAGCTAAACGATGATATCATAAAGATAATTCGTCAGTTCAAACCTAACGGCGTAGCCTAGGGTTGACTATAACATCCATTGCGTTTCCAATAAATACAAACGCAAGGCCAGTCACTGCTATCATTACTCCAGGGGGCACAATCCACCACCAAAGACCACGTGCTGCAGCACCAAATGAGTTGGCATCATGTAGTATCTGACCCCATGTCGGAAAGGTAGGATCACCGAGGCCTAAGAAGCTAAGACCGGCCTCGGTTGTGATTGCTGCAGGAACGGCAATTGCTATGCTTGCAAAGGTGTATGGGAGTAGCTGAGGCAAGATATGCTTGAAGATGATTTTGATATCTTTTTGTCCCATCATCTTTGATGCCTCAACATATTGCAGTGTCTTGATCTGTAATGCCATGCTTCTTGAAACCTTGGCTACTCCAACCCAGCCAAAGATCATCAAAAATCCTACAATCAAAAAGATGCTATTGCCAATAGTTACAGCCAAGATGATCAATAGTGGCAGGGCAGGAAGAGCATAGATGACATCATTTAGACGCATCATGGCCTCATCAGTCCTTTTTCCTTTGTAGCCAGCAAAGACGCCATAGATCAGTCCAACAACTACAGAGCCTACTGCCACAGTTATTCCAATAAAAAGAGCAAGTGGTGTCCCCCATAACAGGCCGACAAGCAGGTCGCGTCTTAGCTCATCTGTTCCTATTACACCATAGACCTTGCCACCAAGAATAAATTTTGATTCCTTAATTGATACTTTAGAACCCACTGAATACAGATTGACCTGAAAAGTGTAGTGGCCTTTTAGGATTGAATTGGAATCAGTTTTTGAAAACACCACATCCTCAGCAGAGAGTGGATCAATTAGAAATGAAAACTTGTCTGCATTTTTTCTAAGACTTTTTTTTACAGAGTCATCAGTTGAAAAAATAAGCTGGTGATATTCTGTTTCGGCTTTTGATTTTGGAAGCGATATTGAAGATAGGTCAAACTCTAGTCCATCATGACGCATTACAGAAATTTGTAATAAGGGAGCTCCCTGATATTTTGCAGAATATTCATAGATAAAGTCGCTAGGAAACCCATCATAGTTATAATCAATATCAAATCTATATGAGGTGAGTGATATCTCCCCAATTGTCTGAGTTGCAACTTGGGGGTTTTGGAGAATCTTGTGCTCTGGAATCTTTTCGGCAAGAAAGTAGTTGACCCATGCTGGAAGAGATGACTTGGGATAAGTTATCCAGCTAACAGGGTTGTTCCATTCCTTGAAGGTCTGCACAGGGTATATGATTACGGCAGCTGCAGACATTGCAAAAAGTAATACAATTATCCCAATACCTACTAGCCCTATCTTGTTTCTTGAAAATTCTTGTGCAACCTGATTTACAGTAAGACTCATCCTGTTCTCACCCGCGGATCAAAGTAGCCGTACAGTATGTCTGAGATAAAGACACTTCCAAGGAAAAATGCAGTCAGGACATAGGTTGCACCTATAATTACGGGCAAATCCAGAACACCTATTGCCTCAAAATAGAGCCTACCCATACCAGGCCAGTCAAAGACGGCCTCTGTTATGACGGCACCACCTAGCGATCCGGATAGACTTAGCGCTATGATGGTAACAATTGGAGGAGCTGCGTTTTTTAGAGCATGTTTGAAGATGATCTTTCTTTCAGGAATTCCAATTGCCTTTTTTGCCATGACAAAGTCTTCCTGCAATATTCCGATCAGAAAGTTTCGCACAAGGTACGCCCACGAGCCAAATCCTATCAGAACTAGTGTGATTAGAGGCAGGGTCATATGATAAAGAAGTGCCCCAAAATATCCAGGATCAGATGCTGGAATGGTAGGTGTTGCTCTTGCCGGAAATATCTGATATGTAAACGCAAATGCAAAGATCATGAGCATGCCTATCCACCATACTGGAAAGCTACTGCTGACAATTGCAAAGGTGGATGTGAGTCTGTCAAGCTTGGAGTTTACCTTGGCTCCTGATAACGCCCCAAGAAAAATTCCAAGTAATGAAATAATGATAGTCGATGTGGTAAAAAGCAAGATAGTTCGTGGAAGCTTTTCCATTATGATGTCTTTGACATTAGATGAACCGTTATCACTTGTAAGAAATGTCGCATGACCAAAATCCAATATGAGAATCTTGTACATTGTGATTCCAATTCGTTGTGGAGCATACCAAGGCAGATCAAGCCCCAGGGACTTTGTTCGCTGCGTGATTTGAGTGGCAATAAAAGAGTCCAGCTCTTCAGGAGTCTTGAAGCTGGCAACTAGAGCCTTGTTCTCTGTGACCTGTTGTCTTATCTCAAAGGCAACACTTTGTTTTAGGATGGTATCCATGTTAGAGCCAACAAGAGCAACAGTCACCAGAAGTGTTGCCATTAGCACACCAAACATTGTAACTATGCGGGTTGCAATATACCGCTTAAAGCTCATCTTCTCTCCCTTGACAAGGTTGTGTTAATAACATAGCTAGGGTTACTTTCTTTTTCTCTTGAGTACAATGACAACACCGACACCGATTGCAACAAGTGCAGCAATTCCGACTAGATAGTTTGGTTCCACTGGCAATACGTTAGCAGACTTGCCTGAGATCTTTGGAATTATTTGGCTTTCACCTGCTATTCCCAAAAAGCTAGTTTGGAAAATATCTGGTCGTAAGGCAGAATCTGAGACAGCAAATATCTTTAGATCATTTGCCCCAATACCTAGTAGAGCGCTTTTCTCTTTTGTTAGTGTGATATCAAGTTTGTCAGTAGTTGACTTTATGACCCCGTCATCTACAACTTTACCATCTGGATTTGTAAAAAAGTAGTAAACAGTAGAACCTGCATCAACAGAGAGTGGAATTGTAAGCTCTTTTCCTACGGTTATGGTAGTAGGAACATCAACATTGTGTATCTTTGCTAGATTTACATCTTCAAACTTTTTCCAATGGCCTGCTTCAAAAGGATATGTGGGATCATCAAATGACCTTATGGTTATTGTTCTAGATTCTGGCGAATAGCTTTCAAGATAAAATGGCCCGTTACTAATTATGGCATGATTGTACTTTTCTATCCACGAGATTGTGGAATCATATCTTGACTGATAGTATTGTGGATCTGACTCAAACTGCGCAAGAGGGGCAGGAACAAAGGATGACTTTTTGAATTCTTCAAGTGATGATTTTATGAGATTTGCATCATTTGGTATGATTAAAGAAAGCCATCCAACGTTTTTGCTCACAGCCTCTGATCTTGAAAAGGCTACACTGCCGTCAATTACAGATTTTTCCATCGCAGAATAAATCTCCCATGGCATTGCTGTCCAAACTGCAGCCGAGTCGGCAATCTCGCCCTCGTCAAAGTGCCAAAAGTTCTGATAAACCTCGATTGTTTCCTTGTCAATTACTCTGACTCCTACTAGAGTTTGAAGCGCCTGGTTTGCCCTAGGCGAGTACTCTGAGTCAAAGGTCTTATCACCTTCTTTTGGCTCAGAACCCCACTCGTACAAAAAGTATATCGAGTAAAGTATATCGTTCATATCCATTGGCTGCCGGGTATGCCAGTTGCCAAATTTTAGATGAAATGTAACTTTGCTTTTTGCTTGATTGCCTGCCCCAAGCTGAACCCAACGTTGTTTATCTGTATCCCACTTTATGGCATCATCAGGAACTACAATTTTTCCACTGGGTCCGCCAGTCTCCACCTTCCAGTCGGTGCGAATTGGGATAGTAACTCCAGTGTATGGATTTCTAAATGTGCCTGGGTCTGAGACTGCATCCCAAATCTCCCTGCTGTAAAGATCACTCATGCCACCTATGGGATTCCAAGCCCCTTGGTAGATCTGTTTTACCCCTATTGTTAGTGAATCAGTACCGCCTCTTGCATTGATTGGCGTGAACCGACTTGGAACTCCTGCTCCAAAGTCATTTACCACTCCTTCGATCCTCTTGTTTACAGCATACTGGTCTATTCTGCTTGCAAGAAAAATTCTTACCGATTCTTTTACTCCTTCAGCTGCTGCTTTTTTTAACAGATCTGTTCTTTCCTGAACCGAGGTAAAGTTTCCAACAAAAATTGCTCTTGAGAGGGAATCCATGTAATCGTTTTTGTAATTCCAGTAGGTGGGATTGTTAAAGCCAGGCATGTTGGAATACCATGGTGAGTACATCTGCGCAAAGACAAGTGAGTCATATTTTACAAAACCACTTTTTCCTCCCCATCCTTCCGTGTATATGTTCCACTTTAGATCAGCTGGATTAGAGCCATAAACAATAGAAAATGCCTTGTTCAAATCTCCAAAATCTTTCTTGACAGTAAATCCAATTTTTTCCAGCTGTGAAGAAATTATTTCACCAATTGATTTTCGTACGTTATCGTCAGTTCTGATGAAAATGGTAATCTCAATCGGTTTAGAATCATAAAACCATTTGCCGTCTATTTTTTGTGCACCTGCTTTAGAAAGTGCGTTTGTAATAATTTCTTCAGCTAGACCAGGATTGTATCTAAAGTTAAATGATTCTAGTTTATCTAAGACCAAAATGTAATCAGGATCAAAAGGACCGTACGCTGAAACCATCGATACACCGTAACCACCAAGCAGCTCGTCTACTATCAAATCTCTATCTATCAGATAGTTTAGCGCAAATCTCACATCTCTAATTGAAAGTGGATTAAATTTTTCAGATTCTGCTGGATTCAAAAGAAGGCTGTAAGAGCCCCCTGTTGACTGAAATATCTCTAGGCCCTGCCGAGACTTGACATCCTCTATTCTATCTGAGGGTATTCTTGAATAATAAATATCCAAGTTTCCGTTTCGCACTTGCTCAAGTGCAGTATTTTCATCAAGATACTGGACAAACTGTATCTTATCAACATAGGTTCCTTTATCTGCAAAAGCAAGAGCGGATCCAAAAGCAAAAAGGGCTAGCATGGGCACTAGCAGGAGCTTCATGGGTTGATTTGCCTTGCACTGTAATAATAAGGGTTTTAGGGATTTATTCGCAAAATTTTATTTTTTGATTCACAAGTCATGGTACATGACATATTTATCTAATTAATTTAAAATAATACATATATTCTAAGAAATCTAAATAGTATTGGTTCGATTCAAGCTTTGGAATATAAGTTTGAGTCTCTATTCCAACCCCCGAGTTTTTGAATCGAACCAACTCTTCATTATATCTAGTCCTTCCCAAGTTATCAATTAGTAAAGTAGAGACCATGAGCATGGTTGATAAGAAATACATTGCATGATCCTTCTGTTATGAGGTACTGTTGATTTACTTGTTCATACTTGACATGAGCTGTGACATGATCTTTCCGTAATAATCCATTACAAAATGCATGTACTGATCATAGGACTTTACTCCGGCAATACGGGTCTGTACATAGGCCTTTTGCAAATTATTTGACATCTCAATCTGAGATATGGCGGTCTCTGTTATGGCATTCCAGTAGTCACTAATGCTCTTCATTGTTTTTTGGTCTATTCCTAGCCTATCAAAGTACTGCTTTTGCCATATGTAGCATGTTCCAAAGACGTCATCTAGAGAATGAAGCTGTTCTGTGTACAGGTCAGAGTACCATTGCATGTAAGAAGGAATTTGAAATTCAATTTTTTTTAATATTTTAGTTGTATTGTCCTTCATGATGTCACATATTGAAATTGTATTGTTAGCTTCAGAAGACTCTTGATCCTTTTTTTCCGAACTTAACTCTGACATGTTAGATCAATTGAATATATGCCAATTATGTGTTTGCAAGATCCTTGATTTACAGTATTACCTTCTGTAGCAAGCGCGTTTTCATTAAATCTAGTTTAGAAAATTTGAATCAATTGACTTTAATTTTGCATTCCGATGAAAGAGCTTTTGTTGTAGCATAATATGTGTAACCTAATATCGCAAGTGCAACAACCCTTAAAGGAATTTCATAATTAGTTAGAAAAGATGTTGCTATTCCTCCTACAGTTCCAAATGTAGAAACAACAGCAAATCCAACTGAACTGCAACTGCAGGCTCCAGCTGATGCACCAATTATTGAGCCCACAAATCCACCGCCTATTTTCTTCACACTATTTCGGTGAACCTTTATTCTGTATACATTCATGCTCAACACTATTCCTGACATCACAGAAACAGCAACAATCAGCAAGAATCCAAGCACTCTATCTGAAGGGACATGCCATGTCAAGAAGGGTTGGACAAAAAAGTACTCTGAAATTATTGAGAGCGGCAAAAAAAGCCCAACAGCTATTAGCGTGGCAAGTGCCACATATCTAAATTTTGAAAAGATCAGACTTTGGGGCAATAACTTATAATTTCCAATCTGTTCTTAAAAACTATGAGGAATTATAAATGAAGATAAAATGTGCAGATTGTGGTTGCTTGCCTGAAGAATGCGTACAAAATAAGTCACGTAAGGATTGTCCTAATTGTATCCTAGAATGCTGCTGTTGCAAAGCCTAAGTTTTGTATCAAACTCATCTTGGGTTTAAATGCAGATCATTCCAATAGACTAATCTCAAGATAAAAAAAACCGTAAATATCACTTTGTGAAAATAAATTCTATGGCATCTATTGAATGGTGTTACTATCTAGTACCTGTAAGCCTTGGTGTCTTTGGGCTTGTGATGACTTTGCTGCTTCGACGCTGTATGAAAGGTGGACCAACCAGAATGGAAAGAGAATTACAAGAACTAACGATTAATCAAAATTATAATCTCTAAAAAATAAAAAAAGGGAACTTATCCTACCCAAGTAGGATTATTCCCATTATTCCAGCCCCCGTAATCACGCCTAATCCGTAAAAAAGCAGGTCAAACGCGATTACTTTCCTAAAAGACACATGGACTGTCTTGCGCCAAATGCTTCCTTTGTATTTTAAGTCGGTTTCCATGTCTCTATTAGCACACCGAGGTTGATAGGATCTACTCAGCTAAAACTATGAGTACTCAGCTACTTTGTTTAACTAGGTAATATAATATCCCGAGTTTTTGATATAATCTATCAAGTTCTAATTAGAATCACACATTATCAGATTAACGTAGTTATTAGTTCTGATAACGATCTACTTGTTTTTTATTTTCGACCATTTTAGACCATTTATTTTCAAAACCGTATTATACTCTAGATTTAAAACCCCAGTTGTGCACCTACAATTACTAGTTAAGGGTCTGAAAGGAATAATCCCAGGAGGTATGTCTGTTAAGGACTTTGCTGTGGTAATTCAGACAGGCGAAGATGCCTCAAAGATGATACTTGAGAATTTATTGCAAAATGGCATAGGAAAACTTGAAGAAGACCTAGTCTATTTTGATGAAAATGACAAGCTAAAGACTTGTCTTTTGGCAATAAGTATGGGAGCTCCTATCGATGAGATCTCAAGATTACTTGACTGGAAGGATTTTGAGTCGCTTGTTGCAGAGATGTTAGATTCTAGTGACTTTGAGACAACAAGAAATCTAGTTCTTACTAAACCTAGGATGGAGATAGACGTTGTTGGCATCAAGTCTGGCGTTGCCATCCTAATTGATTGCAAACATTGGAAGAGACTAAGTAATTCTTCACTAGAAAAGGCAGTTCAAAAGCAAATAGAGCGGACAAAGCATTATCTTTCAAAAGAGAATATACGTGCAGCAGTTCCTGCAATTGTAACATTATACGACGAAAAACTACGATTCATTAATAATGTCCCTATAATTCCAATTTTTCAGCTAAATTCATTTTGTGAAGAGTTTTACGGCAATCTTGACGAGCTTAACACGCTAGAACATAGTTAAGAAAAAGAATATTGTGGTTCCAAGCAAGAACGCTTGCGTAAGCTTCATAGTTCTGTCTAGCGATTTAGAGTAGTCATCAAGAAGCTTTGTTCCCATGACCTTAACTTCAGTGTCAGTCTGAAGTGTTTCAAAGGAGGCCGGAGATAAGTTCTGCTCTGCTTTTTTTGCCAAGTTTAGATACCATGATTCAACTTCATCAGGTTTTGAGAGACTCCCAAAGGTAAAGTATCCGTGTTTGTTTCTTGCATCTCTTGCCTTATAATGAGAGTCAGATGTGCATATCTCAAGCAAATTGTAACCTTGTTTTTGAAGACGACCCACAATCTCTTCTCTGAAACCATTTTCCATATTGTTTGAGTCAGCCCATCCAAGGAAAAACTTCTCGTTCTCTATCTTTATGCACATGATCCCAACTCCTCCTGGACCAAGATCGTCTGCAGAGATTTTCAGCTCTTCAGAGTTTGAATATCCTATCTCTACTGATAGGGTCTCTTTTGTGATCAATGTATCAAGGCTTGACTTGGCAGCTTGTAGAAGATCGTCAGAGTCTTGCTTCAAAATTTCTTCGCCCATCGCGTTATGGCTATCAACAATTAGGAGATTTTCAAATCCACGATTCTTTGTATATTGTTCAAGCTCGGTTTTTACATAAAGTGGTACATCTTCCATTCCATGTGGTGATAGCGATAAGATCAAGACTGCAGTTTTATCAAAGAGTAATCCAACTGTTCGGGCTTTGTTTACTTGGACAGTGACTGGTTTTGTACATTTGTTGCCTTGGTGGATTACTTTGCTTTTTGCAAGACTTGAGAGATAGACTTCAACTTGCGATCTTGATGGCAGATTAAGTGAGTGATCAGAGACACCATGCATTACCATCGCAGATGAATTCAAGTTCTTGTAAATCAGATATGGAATGTTGCTGCCACCTATAGGATGAAATGGACCAGGGTGCACCTCTGGAACTACAAAGCTACAGTCACCGTTATTTGATCTGAATCTTATTTGAAATGTAGAAACTTTTGATTGCTGTGAACGTTCCTCCATTAATTTTTCCATCTCGGAAGGATCGTTTCTTGTCCAAGCGGCCACATAAGCTTGCAAAATTTTATGTGTACTTGGGATTTTAGAACCGCCTGCTCTATCTGTAAGTATGCTCCAGACTGTCCCTAGTGCAAAGTAAATCAGGCCATAAGAGATTGCTTTTAGATCAGAAAGCATTGGAATCCAAAAATCTGCTGGGACAAATGCAAAGAACATGGCAAGTGGTTGGACTAAGCAAATAGCCCAAGTTCCTTTTACTCCAGCTCCAAAAACTGATGTAAAGATTCCTATTCTAAAGCTTGCAAACAGAAGCATCCCTTCTGTGATATAGATTGGTGATAGCTCTGGTTTTGAAAATATTGGTACTGAGATCCATCCTGCAAGTACAGTTACAAACCAAAGAAGATTTCCAAATGCAGATGTGTGTAAAGCTTTAGAGTATTGTGACTTTAGCAGACGAGAGTCAAGTGCCTGCGTTGCTAAAAGTGCAGCGATGGCAAGCGGCAGATGAAATATGATTTTGTCATCTGTTTTAAAATAAGCAAACATTGCTATTGCAACAGTTGCTGATGCAACAATTACTGAGATGGCAAGTGATAGATAGGGTGAGGATGGGCTAATTAGGGTTAAAGAATATCTCTTATGAATACGAGAGACACTGTCTGCGTTTTCTGTCATTTTAGAAAGAAGATCTTTAGAATCCACGAGATTGCAATAAGTGCGGTAGGAATCGATACCACTATCTCTGGTCTTATGCGGTATCCCTTGGTCTCATCCTCAAAGAACCTTAAAAGACCCGCGCTAGATGCAGGAAGCGGAGCTGATTTCTTACTACTCATGTCTGCTCTGGTGGACTAGATTTTTACATAAAAACTTTTGCGCTACTATTTTTTGAGCTTCTCTATTATTCCCATAAGGTCATTTATTGATTTGAGGATCTTTTGCTGCTTTTCTAGATCCTTTTCCTGTGCAAGCTGTTCTGATAGATCTTTTAGCTTTTGCTCAAATTTTGCAAGTGGTGTTTCTGGTTCAGACTTTTCCTCATTCTTTGGTAGAACCTTTTGCATATCTTCTTTTCCACAGCTTACACATAATACATGTCCATCCTTAATCACTCTGACACCCTTGCAGTAGGGGCATGGATCACTTAGCAAGGTTGCTCCCTTTAGAAGCATCTCCACAGCTTTTTTGGTAAGCTC
>JACQFM010000063.1 GCA_016200035.1 Nitrososphaerota archaeon | reverse complement strand
ATGGGATACAAAACAAATCCTGAAGCTCTCAAAATTGCTGAAGAAAAACTAAGAGCACTTTGAATTCATGTTAACTTAATATTAGGAAATCTGGGCACCGTTGACGTTGGCTTTACAAAAAGGCACATTAATTTTGCTAGATTATACAGCAAAGGTAAAAGATACTGGCGAAGTTTTTGAAACTACAAGAGAAGCTGACGCAAAATCATCCTCACTTTATGATGCGAACGCAAAATATCAACCAAGACTTGTCTCAGTAGGCGAATCGTGGGTTATCAAGGGTTTAGATGACGCACTACTAAATACTAATGTTGGCGATAAGCTTACAGTAGAAGTCCCTCCTGACAAGGGATTTGGAATCAGAGATTCCGGAAAGGTTCGCATGATTCCTCTAAGAAAGCTTGGCGACGATGCTGAAAAAATTTCAGTAGGAGATGCGATTGAAATAGATCAGAGAACAGGAATTGTTAGGTTCATAGGCTCTGGAAGAGTTCAAATGGATTTCAATCACAAATACGCTGGAAGGACTATACTATATGACGTAAATGTAATCAAGTCACTTGACACCGATGAGGAAAAAATCACTGGACTTTTAAAACGACGTCTACTAATTGACGAATCAAAGCTTAATTTTAAAATCAATGATTCAGCACTAGATATTCACATACCTGAAGAAGCATTTCTAGTTGAAGGTCTACAGATAATAAAACGAGCAATTACAAATGATATCTTCAAGTTTGTAAACAAATTAGAAAAAATCAACTTCATAGAAAGTTACAAAAATACAAAACCCGAAAAACCTCAACCAAAGGCTACCGAATCAAAATCCGCAGAATCTAAGGCCGCTTAAGCTATAATACACCGGTACTTTTTGCAAGTTTGATGGCCTTTTCTTCGGTCATATTTACTTGATTTAAAACGGTATATCTTTCAGGTCTTAATGACTGGGCCATTGTGAGCGCCTTGGCAAGAATTTCAGGTTTAAGCCCAATTTGTTTTGCTGTGGTTGGAGCTCCTACATTTTTTAACATGGTGACAATTTTTTTCCAGTCCTGTCCCTGTAATTTTGAAATCAAGATGGAACCAATCCCACATTTTTCACCATGTAGTCCTGTTCCAGGAACCAAATAATCAAGGGCATGTGAGAATAGATGTTCTGCACCTGAGCAAGGTCTGCTGCTACCTGCTATACATGCAGCGACTCCTGCGCTGATTAATGCTTCGACTATCATTCTAACATCTGGCTTTTTTTTGAAATTCTTCGAGTTCTCAATCACAATTTTTGCGCTCATGGAGGCAAGATTTGCTGCATAGGTTCCAAAATATTCACCAGTATTGTCTCTTGCCAGCTCCCAATCTCTTACTGCTGTTACCTTTGCCATCAAATCTCCGCACCCACTTGCAAGTAGTTTTCGTGGAGCCTTCTTTAATATTTCAATATCAACAAACACGCCGAGTGGAGCTGTAGCTATAATAGAATATGGTTTGTCACCACGCAAGGAAACAAAAGGGCTTGCAATTCCGTCATGTGATGCAGAAGTAGGAATGCTAACAAAAGATTTCTTCAGATTAAAGGCAATCATTTTTGCAATATCTACAGATCTGCCTCCACCTATTCCTACGATAAGATCACTGCCATCTTTTTTTACATCGCTTTGAATTTTTTTTGCAGATTCTATATCGTTATTTCTACTTATATGCCAGACACTCTTTATTTTGGATTCAGCAAGTGATTCTTCGACTTCTTTATATGTTATTTTTCTTACATGATCTCCAGAAACAAGAGAAATTTTATGAGGATTAGTAAGTTCAGTTATAAAATTACCAACATCATGTATGATTTTTTCGCCAATAACAATTCGTCTTGGCAGCTCCATTACATGTGATGACATGGATTTTTGATGAAATCTCATTATTTATCAATCTCCCGTTTGCCCAACACAAAGTTATTTAAAAGGGTGTTAACTTATTCAAGGCATCTTTAGTTAAGGAGAATGTTATTTGTCTGGCTACGTTGAACAACACACACTACATGGAACCACTACGGTAGGAATTTCCTGTACCGACGGTGTCGTATTGTGTGCAGACATGAGAGCAAGTGCAGGTTATTTCATAGCAAATAACAATACTATGAAGATTCAAAAAATTGACAAGCACGCAGGCATGACTATTGCAGGAGGCGTTGCTGATGCACAAAATGTTGTTGACATTCTAAGATACCACTCAAACATACACAGAATAGAAAAGGAAGAATATCTCCCAATCAAATCTATAGCAAGACTTGCTTCACTAATTTTCTTCCAGAACAGATACTATCCTTTCATCGCAGACATACTTGTTGGTGGCTATGACAAACAGGGACCATCTTTGTATAACATAGACGTCTTTGGTTCTCTTGACAAGAAAACATTTGTCACGACAGGAAGTGGTTCTCCAGTTGCATATGGCCTTTTGGAAAGTGAGTATCGCGACGGTCTTACCGTGGACGAAGCTAAGGTAATAGCGTTACGAGCTGTCAAGGCTGCAATAACAAGAAACATTGGAACTGGTGACGGAATCAACGTAGCTATAATTGATCAAAAAGGATTTCGCTTATTAACTAAGGATCAAAAGAAAGCCATCATTACACTTTAGTGATTTTGTTGCAAAGAAAACAACAACAACGAGAAATATCCCCAGCTACAAACATAATGGGAACGATACTGCAAAGTATTCCAAAAGAAGCTGATGTGACCAAAATTGATTATGAAGGTCCACGAATCGCAATTTACACAAAGAAACCAAGATATCTGATGGAACACAACGAGATAATTTCCAACATGGTAAATGTCATCAAAAAGAGAATAGTCGTTAGAACAGAAGAATCCATCAGAAAAACAGAAGAAGAAACTAGACAAATACTAACACAGGCATTACCAAAAGAGGCCGAACTACGAAGTACCTTCTTTGATACAGCAACCGGTGAGACAACTATTGAGGTAAAGAGACCTTGGCTCCTATACAATAACGAGGCGTTCAATATGGCAGATCTTGTCGAAAAGACTGGCTGGCGGTTTAGAATAAGAAAAGCTACCACAATTCAGTCTCAAACTATACAAACTATAAATTACAATCTGAAAATGTCGTCTTCTGAAAGAAGTAAACATCTAAAGCAGGTAGGTGAAAAAATTTTTAGACCAAAGCTATCTGAGAACACCGAAGTCTCTCTTCTTACCTTGGGAGGATTTAGCCAAGTAGGTAGATCATGTATGTTATTGACAACACATGAAAGTAAAATTCTGATAGACTGTGGAGTGAATCCAGGAGCTAGGAGTGCATTAGAGGCATTTCCAAGACTTGACTGGGCCAACATTACACTGGATGAGCTGGATGCTGTTGTAATCAGTCACGCTCATCTTGATCATACAGGATTTTTGCCTGCACTCTTCAAATATGGATACAAGGGCCCTGTATATTGTTCTGAACCAACACTGCCCATGATGAATCTGATTCAACTTGATGCTATCAAAGTTAGTGCTGCACAAGGCAAAGTTCCATTGTACTCTGAAAGAGATGTAAAGCAGGTTATGAAACAAACAATAACGCTTCCATATGGAACGGTTACAGATATTTCGCCTGACATCAAACTAGTTCTTTCTAATGCAGGCCACATCCTTGGTTCTGCTACATGCCATTTCCATATAGGAAACGGTGATCATAACTTTGTCTACAGTGGCGACTTTAAGTATGGTAAGACCATGCTTCTTGAAAGTGCTTCATGGAACTATCCACGCATAGAGACCTTACTTATTGAGAGCACATATGGAGCAAAAGAGGACATTATGCCTACCCGTGAAGAGGTAGAAGCTTCCTTCATAAGATCTGTCAATGAAACGCTAAGAAACGGTGGGAAGGTCCTAATTCCAATACCGGCGGTGGGTCGTGCTCAAGAACTTTTAATGGTAATTGACCTTTACATGAAGTCTGGACAAATTGTGGAAAGTCCAGTCTTTATGGAAGGAATGATCGCAGAAGCTACATCAATTCATGAAGCGTATCCAGAGTATTTGGCTCGTGAGTTAAGACAAAAGATTTTGGAAACCGACGACAATCCCTTTGATTCAGAATATTTCACAAATATAGAACATGCAGATGCACGGGAAGAGGCCTTACGGGAAGGACCATGTATAATAATTGCAACTTCTGGAATGCTCGAAGGAGGACCCGTTCTTGAATATTTTAAGAGCATAGCTCCGGTTCAAAGAAACAAGATACTTTTTGTTTCATATCAAGTAAACGGAACAATTGGAAGAAGAGTTTTGGACGGAGCAAGGCAGGTGTCCATTATGGGAAAAGAAGGAAAGATCGAAGTGATCAACATTAATTGTGCAACAGAAAAACTTGATGGTTTCAGCGGTCATAGTGATTACAACCAACTCATGTCTTTTGTTCATAAACTACGACCTAAATTGAGACGAGTTATTGTAAATCACGGTGAAAGAAGAAAATCAGAAAATCTTTCCATGTCAATTCATAGGATGTTTAGAATCAATACAACTTGTCCACATGTTCAGGAAGCAATTAAATTATTTTAGATCATACTCGGCTCTCCAGATCTTCACACCTGGAGGAGTAACAATAATTCTTTCTTCTCCCAATCTTGCAATGTCAGCTCCTATGGTCTTTGCGACAGCATAGATCTCTTCCACCACTTTTCTTAATTCTTCAACATTCTTTTGAGCAAGGGGGGTAACTCTTAACACCAGAATCATGTTTTTCTTTATGTCTTCTTTTACAGTATGCACATCGCTAACATCTCTCAAAGTAATTGCCTTTAGATAAGTGGGGGCCTTCTGAGCTTGCATAGGACTACATTACGAAGTACTCCCTCAAAAAGTCTTGCTGGTCAATAGCAATTTACAGACTAGCTTGGACAGCTAAATTCTGTATTGTAGGTAAGCAGAATCGTTAATTGGTATCACTGAAATCTCAGAGTTTGTTCTTTCCTTATTGATAGCCACTAAAGCTGCATTTTCTTTTGGCGCATCAGAATATCTTAATGTTATAGCTGCACTAAGCTCCCGATAATTTTGAAGATCATTTCCTCGAAGCAATGCAACAGGTCCCACATAGTCTTTTGCTTCAAACAGGATATCATCGTTTAATGCTAACGACTTGATGACAGCATTTTCATCTTTGTTTCTTCCGACAACTAACTTTGTTTTTTCATCAAATCTATAATGTCTTCCAATCTTTAGTAGTTCAATATCGTTTATTGTCGGATTCTTGACGTGTTTGAAGAGATCTTTTGCTCGAATAGAAAATTTTGGATCAGTGAGCAAACAACCACCGCCTGCATTTGGAGGATTTTCGATTCCAAACTCCTTTGCCATTTTTAGCTGTTCTTTTCTAGATCTGCCTCGAATTCTTCCCAAGTCATCCCTTTTGATCAAACCTTTCAGTTCAGGATCCGTCGCTGGTAGCAAAGCTCCAGAAAGTGGCCTTACAATCTTTCCTTCAAGACTAGATTCTTTTTCAATCGTTTTTAATGCAGGTGCATGTTGACTCATCGGTCTTTGTCCTAAAACTTCTCCAGAAATTATAAACTCAGCACCAATTTCCTGCATGTGTTTTTTTCCAGCCTCAAACATCATCGCTCTACAATCAATACATGGATTCATTCCAGATCCAAAACCATGTTTTGGATGCTTTAACATCTCAATATACTCATCACCAAGGTATACTGTTTTTAGCTTAACACCCAGATTGTCTGCTGTCTCTCGGATTTCAAAACCACATCCTCTTCCACAATCAAAATCACAAAATGGAGTCTTTATTGCGACTGCCTCCACCTCAAATCCTTGCTTTTGCATCATTTTCACGGCTAGCCGGCTATCCAACCCACCCGACAATAATGCTACAACCTTTTTCTTTTCTTCCACGTAAAAAAGATCGTAGGCGTATATCTAAACCTTCCAGCAAACATAAATGGCTAAATGAGCGATTTTTTTGTATTGCAAAAGCGCCGCCAAAATCTTCTTAAATTTTGTAATAAATTAGGCTGTAACACCCTTGTTGCCTTTGAGCCTGAGAATCTCTTTTACATGACTAGATTTTGGGGTGAAGCAATAGGAGTTCTAGACAGTAATGGTACTACAATAATCGCACCGGAGCTTGAGGTTGGTCGTGCAAAGGAAGAATCAGTTGATTCTAACATAGTAAAATCTGAAAGGGGAAAGAGTTCGCTGTCTACCCTTATAATGGCTCTAAAGGGACGAAAGGTCTGTACAGATAGTAATAACTACGATGTAGTTCGCACACTTAAAAAAGCACTTCCAGTGCTGAAATCGTCAACTGATCCATTCTATAGTGCACGACAAATCAAAGACATACAAGAAATAAAGATCCTAAGACAAGGTTCTAAAATACTGGATGAGATGTTTGAACTTTGCACGAATAAGATAAAAGAAGGACAGTCTGAAATTGAACTTCAAAGTATTTTGATGTCATTTGCAATGGAAAGAGAAATGTTTGCAACTGGTTACAAGTCAACTCTTAATCCATTGATTATAGCAGGGGGGTCAAATGGCGCGCTACCACATGCACAAGTAACAAAAAGAAAATTTTCAAACGGAGACATGATTGTAATTGATCTAACTTTGAGATATAGAGGATATGTGTCAGACGCAACAAGAACATTTGCGTTAGGTTCAGTTTCAAATGAGGCCAAAAAAGTATACGAGATAGTAAAAGAATCACAAAGGGAAGGTCTCAAAGCAGTGAAACCAAGATCTAGCTGCAAGTCTGTAGATAATGCGTGTAGAAAAGTAATTGAAAAAAAAGGATACGGCAAATACTTTATCCACTCAACTGGTCATGGAATTGGACTTGAAGTTCACGAGTTACCATCTATAAGTCACTTAAGTAAAACACATCTTGAAAAAAACATGGCAATAACCGTTGAGCCAGGAATTTATCTTCCAAAAAAATTTGGTGTAAGGATTGAAGATTCTTTAATTGTAAAAAACAGGGCAGAACCATTGCACAAATTTACAAAGGATTTAATCATAATTTAGATAGCTCGAGTTAAAATACGCTTGCAGGATTGCTGATAGTAATGC
Source organism: Nitrososphaerota archaeon (assembly GCA_016200035.1). Taxonomy (GTDB): domain Archaea; phylum Thermoproteota; class Nitrososphaeria; order Nitrososphaerales; family Nitrosopumilaceae; genus JBBDNF01. The sequence goes on along the minus strand of JACQFM010000063.1, from coordinate 185 downwards.
CCGAAGAATTAGACCAAACACCCACGAAGATAAAGGTAAAGATACAGGAAAAATAACTAGATTATTCTCTCAAGGTGTTTACGTATAAATTTAGCAATTTCAGATTTTTTCTTCCATCCAGATTGAATTTCTTTATTTGAATCCACTAGAATGACATTGTTATAATCAGAATTTTCTCTATATTT
>JACQFM010000065.1 GCA_016200035.1 Nitrososphaerota archaeon | reverse complement strand
GTTGAGCTCGGCAGTTCAGATATATCAGGTAACATAAGAAAGGCATTGAATGAATTCCAGAATGTAATTGTGTGTTCTGATGACAGGAAGCTGATTCAAACTCTCTCTTCTGAAAACAAGTTACAGAATGTTCGATTTGTTCCTCTGCAAGCTGTTCTCTCTTTTATTGATTCGATGCGAACCAATGCAGTCGATTCGAACCGACGATAGATGGAGAAAAGGTGATTGCATCAAAAATGAAAATATCAAGGTTGAAGGCTACATAGTGGACAACCGTGGAAGAATTAGGGGAGAGGCGAGAAGGTACGATCCTTATGCAAGATTTGGTGAGATAATGCTCTATGAGATTGACAGTTTTGGCTACGTTCTAGGCTACATATCAAAAAACTGGCACGTCATGTCAGAAGATGATATGCTTGTAGACAAGAAACTAACAAGTAGACTTGCTGAGACAAAATATCAGATATGGAAAAGACACAACATCATAGAACTGAGGGAGGAATATGAAAAGAGTAAGAATCTGTACGTAGGTAATTTTGAGAGGTTTTGCAGAGATATTTTCAGAAATATTTGATATTCATTGGACTCTGCAATGTGGCAAGCCTCTTAGGTTATCCTACTTTATACCATCGGGATCGCTTCTGATGAAATCACCTTCAAATCCTGAGACTCAACTCGTGCACCGAATCTGTCAACGAAAAAGCATCTGTGATCATGTTCGACAACATGGTTATGCAGTAAACATATGACGACTTGGAATCTAGGATATAAAATATAACTAGATTTTGTACTTTACTCCTTCTTTCACAATAGTGATTTTTGGCACAGTACCTACATATGCATCTGGATGTTCAGTATGTATTGGATAGAGCGTTTTTGCTCCAATCTCCCTTACTGCTTCTATGAGATCTCTTCCTCTTGCATGTCCTGAACAATGGCTCTGAAATTTTGTCATACCAAAATGTTCTAGCCAATTATCTATTCTTTTTTGATCAAACTGTTGTTCTTCGTTTACTAATTCACTTGCAGAATGAATGTAAACTGCTCCTTGTGTTGGTTTCATATCTATCAAGGCTGTAAAACTGTAAAAACCAATGCTACAAAGAGCCTTATTTTCTTTCTCCGCAATTTCGTGGGCCGTCCATGCGTTACGCAAGTCTACAAACTGTGATTCTTTTTCACTATAATCTGAGTTGGAATACTTGCCAGATTTCTTCTTTGGTACGTAAATTACTATATTATCATCGTTTACCTTTGGGATGTTGAGATCTGCTTGCATTCTGTGCTAACTTTTGCTTCGCTTTCATCTCGTTCTTCATCAGCAATACGAGTTCCTTCTGCAATTAAGACAATTGGTTTTACACTCTTTGCTTTGTCGATAAAATCTATAGTCATCTGTGGGTTGGTTCCATGTAATCTAATATCACCCGTGTATACTACTGTACCTTCTGAAGTGTAGATAATGAAACCATATGCACCGGGAATTGAATGATCTACATGAATAGGCTCCACGTCAAGAGATCCGATCTTAAACTTGTCACCAGTTCTAAACGTGATTATTTTGCGTTCTACTGTCTTACTACCACTCTTGATTGGTCTCTCTTTATACCTCAAGACTTCTCTTTCTAGTGTTGAGCCTGACCGTTCTTCTATTGCCTGTAGAATCAAATGGCATGTTTTTCCCATGTAAATTGGAATCCTTCGGTGTAAGAATGAGATGTAATCTGCATGATCTGCATGTGCATGAGATAATAACACAGCATCAATATTTGGTGGAACAATTTTCTTTTTGGACATTGCCATTAAATCATCACGATATGCACCTTCAATATCTTGTAGAAGCCCCATTCTTAGAAAATCCTCTATTCCGTTTGCGACGCGAGGATTCAGAAATTCTTCAAAGTACATCTTTCTTCTTGTAAAACTCTTACCAAAATCTAGAAAAATTCTAGTATCCTTGTCTTCCAGAAGGATTTTGTTTCCTCCTATTTCATTTACCCCGCCATAAAATGTTAGAGTAGTCAATAATCTTCCTCTTTAAAAGTAATACTAAAAGTGCGTGTTTTAACAATCTACATAAAAGAAGTCCATCAGGCTTCCTGCTCAATCTTCTTGAAATAATTCCTTACAAATTCGACTCCGATCCTATCTAGTTTCTTGTTAGAAGCTATGGTTGCAATATTATCAAAATATTTCATTATGTTTCGTGGTATCAAGTCCTCGATCCTCTTAATAGATGTGATTGTTTCCTTCACACTTTTCTGTTCGAATGGATACCACTCGTCTCTCTTTTCCTCTAGCTTGTATCGTTTGTCATTAATCAAATCTTTTACAAATATAATGGCATCTTTTTCTGATAATTGCATCAATTCTATAGCAGATGGTGACGTTCTGTTTCTAAGATCATCAATCAATATTTCCTCAATCTTTGGGTTTCTTTTAGAAATTGATATAATCAGACACAAACCTCTTTGCGACGCATCGAAGGCATCTCTTAATCCTTGCTGAATCAGGTTCTTTGATTTGCTATCTAGGATTTCTAAGAACTGAGAATCATCGAGGGCCCACACCACAAGTTGTTTGTCATTAAATTCAGACGTAAGAATGCTAATAATGCAACCAAATGCCTTTACATAATCTGCGTCATTTTCGAGATAATGCATTATTCCTAATTTTTTTAAATCGGATTTCGTCAGTTTCTGACCAGATAACCATTGCCTAATAGCTACAAAATAGGATTCTTTCATAGCTTGAACTCCTAATCTTTTGAATAATTCTCCAGCATCATAGACCAGTTTCATGAAATCCGCCCACTCACCGAAGAGAGAATTTTGTATTCGTTCGTATTCCTGAAATTCATTATTGGAGTTTTTTAAATATTCATAGACCCTTTGGCATGATCTTGCAAAACTAAAAAAATTGAGATTCGAGATGAACGACTGGCGATATAAGTCAGCGAAATTTCTTGCTTGTTTGGGAAAAGGACTGTAAACAAACTCTCCATAGTTTTTTTGCTTAAAAATTGTTCTCAAATACATTAAGCTGTGTGATTTACCACTACCAAAATCTCCCCAAATACACTTAATCTTCGAATTGGAATTTTTATGAAAATCTTCAACAAATTCATTCAAGTCCTTCTTTAATTGACTTCTATCTGCCCATATCGTTGTTTCATGTTCTGGAATAATTCTAAATGGATATTCTTTGAAATACAATGAGTACACCACTAACTTTTTCTTTATAAAGAATTTTATAAGATCCTATCTGTGGAAAAAAAATTATCTGGTATTTTGTTGTCACGAGATTGCTATTTGTGGACAAATATTGGCCTAAAAAGTATCGAAGAGATTCAGCAAGATGATGTTATTCTAGGACTAGACCGCAAGGCAAATATTATTTCATATAAAGTGAAAAAGAATCCTAGCCCTTTTGGACCACAGAAATTGGTTAACCTAATAACGACATATGGTAATATTGCACTCCCTGGTGAGTCTGAACTCTACACTCCTTATGGTCCAAAGAAAGCTGAAAAGATAGAGATTGACGATCACATTGAGATGATACCATTTAGTATTTGTGAAGCGATCAGAAACTCAATAGTTAAGGATGGAGTAGATGTTAATGAGATACTAAATAATGAGATTGCATATCTATTAGCTAGAGCTAGAATCAGAGATAAGACGGGAAGAACTCATTTTAAAATACGAAATAAGAACGAAATGGAAAAAATTGGTAAATTACTACTATCAGCTCAAAAACTGTTAAACGGTAAAATAATTCTGAAATCAAACGATG
>JACQFM010000017.1 GCA_016200035.1 Nitrososphaerota archaeon | reverse complement strand
GGCGGAAGCTCTCAAGACGTCTCAAAATACGCAGCTGCAGAACTGAAAATACCAAAGATTCTCATTCCTACCACATTTGGCACAGGCAGTGAAATGACAACCTACTGTGTTTTAAAATTTGAGGGAAAGAAGAAGCTGCTCCAAGATGAGAGATTTCTTGCAGATATGGCAGTTGTGGACGCATTTTTTCTTGAGGGCACCCCAGAGGCAATAATTAAGAATTCGGTATGTGATGCATGTGCACAGGCAACCGAAGGTTACGATAGCAAAAAAGGGAATGAGTTCACAAGAACAATGTGTAAGGCAGCATTCGATGTATTGTATGATGCCATAATAGGTGACAAACCAGAAAACTATCCATATGGTTCTATGCTTTCTGGCATCGGATTTGGAAATGCATCAACGACATTGGGTCATGCTCTTTCGTATGTTTTTTCTAATGAAGGTGTGCCACATGGATATTCACTTTCATCATGCACGACAGTTGCTCACAGATTCAATAAATCGATATTTTATGAGAAATTCAAGGAAGTTGTTGAGAAACTAAAGTTTGCTCGCCTTACATTAAAAACTCCACTAGCTCAGGCAGCTGATATCGTTATGACAGACAGAGGTCATCTTGACCCCAATCCGATTCCTGTTACAAAAGAGAATGTCATCCAATTGTTGCAAGACATAACAAATGGAAGATTGTAAGAAAATTATAATTTTTTACTTGATTTCAGTGTAAAAATTGAATTGCCTACAATTTATTATGCTTAAATACCGCAAACAAATCAAGATGATATTATGGGGTTAAGAGGGAAAAATGATAAAATTTGGAATTCAACAGGGCCTTAACGTTGCTCGATTGGGATTAACTGAAGATCAAATTCTAACTGCATGTGTTCTAGCAGATAGAACTGGCTATGATTCAATCTGGTATATGGACCACACAAATGTGCCTCAGTGGAACCATGCAATAGTAAACGATCCGTGGGTAATGCTTTCCGCCATTGCCTCAATAACTCACCATGTTGAGCTAGGAACTTGTGTTACTGATGCAGTACGGCGTCATCCATCAAACATTGCTTTGGCTGCAGTTACTTTAGACAGGGTGTCACATGGCAGAGGAACACTGGGAATAGGTGCTGGTGAAGCTCAAAATATTAAAGAGTTCAAGATACTTTGGGACAAGCCGGTAGGAAGATTTGCAGAACAACTTCAGGTAATTAAATTATTGTTTCAATCATCACCATCAAACAGGGTTAATTTTGAGGGGGAGTTCTACAAGTTAGAACAAGCATGTCTACAAGCAAGAAGCATCAGACAGCCTCATCCACCAATATACATGGCTGCCGGAGCGCCACGAACCCTTGATCTTTGCGGTCAATACGGAGATGGTTGGATACCAATTGGGTACACTCCTGAGCTGTATGAAGTGCATGCTAAAACAATTAAAGATTCGATGAAAAAAAACGGGAGATCAGATAAAGATTTCCAGTTTGCAGTTGACATTGATGTTTACTTTGCTGATGATGCTGAAGAGGCATGGGCAAAGATGAAAAATGCAGTCAAAGTTAGTCTATTCAAACCAGAAATTCTAAAAGTTCATGATATAAATAATGTAGAAGGTTTTGACTTTAAAAAATACTTTACGGAGTACTCTATGTCTAATCAAGAATGGATCGTAAAGATGCGAGAAGCTGCCCAGACCATACCTGACAAGGTAGCCCGCTCCTCAATAGGAATTGGTACGCCTGATGATATCATACCAGTCTTTGAGAGGTTTCTCAAAGCTGGCGTAAATCATTTTATTATAAGATTCTGGGGTTCGGGTTATTTTGGTGCCATTGACAAATTTGGCTCTACTATACTAGCATATTTTAGAGATGCATATAAACCAAAAAGGTAACAAAAACTGTACAAGAAAAGATTCGAAACAAAATTTGTCACCTACATTATTCTAGTCTTTATCTCGTCACTAATTTTTGTACCGCTTTTTGCTGAAAAAAATGGCATGTCTGATGGAAACATTGAAGTCGAGCTAAACTATCCTGACGTAGTTTCTCAAGGAAATGATTTTGTACTTACCACCACAGTAAAAGCAAAATCAGATAATATATCTAACATTACAATAACTGTTTCTTCTCCAGAAATAGAAATTATGCAAAATGATTTTCATGTACTTAGCCTTGCCAAGGATTCAACATTAGGAAACAACTTTGAACTAAAGATAAAACAAGAGGTTCCAAACGGCAATCTTCTCATAAATCTAGCAGTAGAATATTTTATCAAAGGTTTTTTTGACGAAAAGCCGGTCAAAAATACCCTAACAAAAGCAATTGCGTTTAACGTGCAATCAAAACCAATACTTATTCTTGACGCAGTTGCTCCTGACTCTGTATTTGCAGGAGAACCGTTTTCGATTAGAGGCACAATAAAAAATCACGGAGATGATGCAAAAAACATTCAGATTATAGTTGAATCAAAACAAGTTGTTTTAGAGGGTAAAAAGATCTTTTCCTTGACAAGTCTAGACACAGGTAAAACAGAAAATTTTGAATTTGTCGTGCAAACACCAAAAATTCTCTCTGTGCCAACTCATGTGATAGTTAACATAGATACATCATATGCTGATGAATCAGGAAAAACGTATAATCAGGAAGATTCTATCAATGTTTTTGCAAGACTTAGAGGAATGCTTGAGATAGGAGATGCAGGAGGTGTGTGGATAGGAGATTTCTTCATTGCCCCAGTTGTTGGAGTAGGTACAATTGTCTCATCTGTAATTGGGTTTTTGATTTTTTTATGGCATATGAAAAATAAGAAAAAAAAACGCGCTAAAAGATAATTTGATAGTATTTGTGTACCAGCTTAGATATATCTGAAAATTGTTTTCTTTTCTGAATTTTGAGCTTGAGAAACAAGAGCAAAGTTGTATAGTGGATATGATTTTTTATACTGTTTCATAAAACTCCAAGCAACATCATGTGTTCTAAATTCCGTTCTAAGGCTGTCTATTTTAGATTCACTTCCAAAGACGTCATAGCATACAACAGAATATTGTTTTGGTCTTTTCTGAGGCCTCGCCCTTAACAACCATAATAAAGCAAAGGCAAAAACAGACAACATTATCACAGCTGCCCCAAATTCTTTGAAAAAATCTATCACCACTCCTGGAATAGTGTATCCAAACAAGTTATACACAAAATGTGAAAATGTGATAACTGCAGTTCCAGCAAGTATAAACGCCTTGAAGCTATTCAGATGTTCTCTTACATTCATACCTTATAGTATAATGACTCACATTTTAACTATTAAAAACTATATGCAAAAATATCAACACGGATAATCAATCATATGCAACTATTGGGTAGGCTTGAGATCAAATCTAAGCAGAAATTGATCCAATTCCTTAATGAGCAGGAGACTGGGCGAATTTGTAGCATGGACAAGAATGGTTATCCTCAGATAATTCCAATGAATTTTGTGTATGTTAATGATGTAATCTATATGCATTCACATACAAAAGGCGAAAAACTTGAAAACATTAAAAGAAACAGCAAAGTTGGATTTGAGGTTGACAAGAGTCTTGAATTTCTTCCATCCTATTTTACAGATCCGTCAGATGCATCCCAAGCCGATACATTATACATTAGTGTAGTGATAAAAGGCGAAGCCATTATAGTGACAGATAGAAATGAGAAAACCCTTGCCCTTAATGCGCTCATGAAAAAATATCAGCCTGAGGGCGGTTATGAGCCAATCGAGCCAGAAATGGAAGTAGTAGACGAGGTTGCAATAATCAAAGTAGTACCCATTTCTATACGAGGAAAGTATAAGATTGGCCAGCATTTGGATAAAAAGTCACGTCTTGAGCTTGCACGCAAAATTCTTGAAAGAAATAGTCCTAATGCAGAAAATACGGTCAAGATTATGGGCGTTACCAAGACACGCGATGGACTAGCCATATCAGAAGAGCCTAACTGGTAGTTATATCCAAACTACCATTGCTTTAAATTTCGTATCCAACAATTTTTAATGTTGTTACAAAGTCAGAGTTTTGAGTTAGTATCAGACTTCGCACCTACTGGTGACCAGCCACAAGCAATAGACAAGTTAGTTGAAGGAGTAAGAATGAGAAAAATACAAACATTACTTGGCGTAACAGGAAGTGGCAAGACCTTTACTGTAGCGAACGTTATACAAAGAACCGGAAAAAATACCCTTGTCATCTCTCATAACAAGACTCTTGCCGCACAGCTCTATTCTGAACTGAAACAATTTTTCCCAAAAAATAATGTTGGATATTTTGTAAGCTATTATGATTACTACCAACCAGAAAGTTACATACCACAAACAGACACCTACATAGAAAAAGACACACAGATAAACGAAAAGATAGAGAAAATGCGACTTGAAGCAACTGCCATGCTTCTATCTGGAGAACCCACTGTCATAGTTGCTACTGTTTCATGCATCTATTCACTTGGGTCACCACGAGATTGGGAATCAATGTCAATTATTATCGAGAAAGGAAAAGAAACTGGGCGTTCTTCTCTCATAAAACAACTAGTCAACGCACGATATGAGAGAAATGATACAGAGCTTGTTTCAGGAAGATTTAGAATTAAAGGTGATACCATAGATATCATTCCTGCCTACTCTGATGATGTTGTAAGGATCTCCATGTTTGGAGACAAGGTAGAAAAAATATCTGTCTGTGATCCTGTTTCTCTTAAAGAGAAAAAAATCATACCACAAATCAAAATTTTCCCCGCAAAACACTATCTTGTTGCAAGTGATGTAAAAAAAACTGCAGTAGAATCGATAAAAGATGAGCTCAAAAAAAGATTGCCGCAGTTACAAGAGCTTGAAAGACAGCGACTTGAAATGAGAACAAAATATGATTTAGAAATGATAGAGGAGCTTGGATACTGTTCTGGAATTGAAAACTATTCAAGACATTTTGACGGAAGAAATCCAGGAGAACCAGCATTTTGTTTGCTTGACTTTTTTGGAGATGATTTTTTACTTGTAATAGACGAATCTCATGTAACGATTCCGCAGCTCCACGGTATGTATCACGGAGATCATACTCGCAAAAAAGCACTGATAGATTATGGTTTTAGGCTTCCAAGTGCGTTTGACAACAGACCACTAAAGTTTGAAGAATTTGAAAAATATATCAAAAACACCATTTTTGTTTCTGCAACTCCAAGCGAATACGAGCGAATGAAAAGTTTTCAGATAGTAGAGCAACTCATACGACCAACTGGTCTTGTTGACCCCAAAGTAGAGGTAAGAAAGACAGAAAACCAAATGGATGACTTGGTCTCTGAAATCAAAAAAAGAGTTGAAAAAGATCAGCGTGTTCTTGTTACCACTTTAACAAAGCGCATGGCAGAAGATCTTGCAGAATATCTCTCAAAAACGCAAGTCAAGGTCAGGTATCTTCACTCTGAGATTGAAAACCTGCAGCGAACTGAGTTGATAAGGCAGCTGCGTCTTGGTGAGTTTGATGTACTAGTCGGAATAAACCTGTTACGAGAGGGGCTTGACATTCCCGAAGTCTCCCTTGTTGCCATCTTGGATGCAGACAAGGAAGGCTTTCTTAGAAACATTACTAGTTTGATTCAAACCTTTGGAAGGGCTGCAAGAAACATTGATGGTTCCGTGATAATGTATGCTTATACTGTAACAAAATCAATGAAGCTTGCAATACTAGAAACCGAACGAAGAAGAGACAGACAGATAGCCTACAACAAAAAGATGGGTATCAAACCAACTACCATAGTAAAAGCAATCCCAGAGCAGACAGCAAAACTTGATGAATTAAAACATATGTCTAGAAATGATTTGGTCAAGCATGCAATTGAGACAGAAGCAGCCATGAAAAGATTTGCTGAAGAATTAGACTTTGAGCGTGCAATAGAGTACCGTGATAAGCTTGCAAAGATACAAAAAGAGTTAGGAAAATGAACGACAAGTTAATTATCCGCGGTGCAAGGGAACACAACTTAAAAAACATCAATTTGGACATTCCAAAAAATAAAGTTGTTACTATTACTGGCCTTTCTGGGTCTGGCAAGTCTACTTTGGCGTTTGATACAATTTATGCAGAAGGGCAGCGCAGATATGTTGAATCACTTTCTGCATATGCAAGACAATTTTTGGAAATGATGGACAAGCCTGATTTGGATTCCATCGAAGGATTGTCGCCAGCAATCTCAATTCAGCAAAGGACCACAAGCAAAAACCCAAGATCAACAGTTGGAACAATAACAGAAATCTATGATTATCTAAGACTTCTTTATGCAAGAATAGGAATCCCTCACTGTACAAAGTGTGGCCGCCGGATATCAAATCAATCCGCAGAATCAATCTGTGAATCAGTTCTCAAAGAATCTGATGGAAAAAACATTCTAATTTTGGCACCACTTATTCAAAGAAAAAAAGGCACGTATGAAAAATTATTTGAGCAGGTAAAAAAATCAGGCTATTCTCGAGTCAGAGTAGACAACGAAATAGCCGAATTAAACGGAGAGATTCCAACACTTGACAAACAAAAGTGGCATAATATCGAGATTGTGGTAGATAGGATAAAGGCGTCAAAAGAAGAAAAAAGCAGACTCTTTGAATCTGTCCAAAATGCACTAAAGGCAGGTAAAGGTTCAGTATTAATTTCAGGAACAGACGAGCGAATATTTTCTCAAAATAATGCCTGCTCTTATTGTGGAATAACAATAGGTGAGCTTGAGCCAAGAACGTTTTCGTTCAACTCACCATTTGGAGCTTGCAAGACATGTCATGGCCTTGGAGTCAAGATGGAGTTTGATCCTGATTTACTTATTCCAGACAAGACAAAATCAATACTCGATGGCGCCATAGTACCATGGTCGGGAAGATTTTCCTCGTTTAGAAGACAGACACTTCGAGATGTTGGCAAAAAGTTTGGTTTTGATTTGCTAACTCCAATAAACAAGATGAGCCCAAAACAGTTGCAAGTCATTTTGTACGGTACAGACGAAGTGGTAAAATTCTCATATGAATCTCAGACCACTGATTCCAAATGGCAATACACCAATACCTTTAGCGGAGTCATACCAAGCTTAAATCGAAATTTTGTAGAAACTGATTCGGAATCAAAAAGGGAGGAGCTTAGAAAGTTCATGCGTGAAACCCCGTGTAATTCTTGTAAAGGCAGAAGGCTAAAAGATGAAGCACTCGCTGTGAGGATAAATGAAAAGTCAGTGATGGATGTATGTGACTTTTCAATTGATGCATGTTATGACTTTTTTCAAAATCTCAAGCTCACAGAGACTGAAAAATACATTGCAAAATCTGTACTAAAAGAGATACTCTCAAGACTAGAATTTTTGAAAAATGTAGGACTAAACTATCTGACACTAAACAGGATCAGTGCAACTTTATCTGGTGGAGAATCGCAAAGAATAAGACTTGCAACACAGATTGGCTCCAATCTTACAGGTGTTCTATATGTTTTAGACGAACCAACGATTGGCCTTCATCAAAGAGACAATACCAAGCTGATAAAGACACTAACGAAGCTTCGTGATCTTGGCAACACAATACTAGTAGTAGAGCATGACGAGGAAGTAATTCGACATTCTGATTGGATAATCGACTTGGGACCAGGGGCTGGAGTTCATGGAGGAAGTGTAGTTTTTGAAGGAACAATAAACCAAATTTTAAACAATCACAAATCAATAACAGGAAAGTATCTTAAAAATCACCATGCAATCAAGCTTGTCAAAAAAACTCGTCAGCAAAAAGGCAAGCTGATTGTAAAAAGTGCAGCAGAAAATAATCTAAAAAATATTGATGTTGAGTTTCCACTTGGTTTTATGATTGCAATAACTGGAGTTTCTGGGTCTGGCAAATCCACACTAGTCAATGACATTTTATACAATGCCCTTTCTGCACACTTTCATATCGTATCAGAAAGGCCTGGCAAACACAAGCAGATACTTGGAGTTGAGAATATCGATAAGGTAATAGGAATTGATCAATCGCCAATAGGGAGGACTCCACGATCCAACCCTGCAACATACATTGGCGCATTTACTCCAATTCGGGAATTATACTCAAACACAGAGATATCAAAGGAGCGAGGATATGCTCCTGGCCAGTTCTCGTTTAACGTACCTGATGGAAGGTGTTTTGCGTGTGAAGGAGATGGTGTTAAAAAAATTGAGATGCAGTTTTTGTCTGATGTTTATGTAATTTGTGATGAATGCAAGGGAAAGAGGTATAATTCTGAGACACTTTCGGTTCTTTACAAGGGCAAAAATATTTCAGATATTCTTTCCATGACTGTGGACGAAGCACTAGAATTTTTTGCAAACATACCAGCTGTTAAACGAAAGCTGCAAACAATTGCAGATGTTGGATTAGGATACATCAAGCTTGGTCAAGCTGCAACCACGCTTTCAGGAGGAGAAGCACAGAGAGTAAAACTTGCGTCAGAGCTTTCAAAAAGAGACACGGGCAAGACAGTATACATGTTAGACGAGCCTACAACGGGATTGCATTTTGCTGATGTACAAAAATTACTTGATGTCTTAAACAGACTAGTGAATCTTGGCAATACTGTAATCATTATAGAACATAACATGGATGTGATAAAAAATTCTGATTGGATTATAGATTTGGGTCCAGAGGGCGGAGACAATGGAGGAATGGTGATTGCATTTGGCACGCCAGAACAGGTAGCACAAAACTCCAATAGCTATACTGGACAGTACTTGAATAGAGTTCTAAAACATGACATTTGATATTTCCAAGATAACAATCCCGATACATTCTGGAATTTACATAATGAAAGATAACACTGGAAAGATAATCTATATTGGAAAAGCAAAAAATCTTAGAAATCGCGTAAGATCTTATTTTCTTAAAAGCCAAAATTACAAGACACAAAAGCTTGTTGAAAAAATATCGGACATTGAATTTGTGCTAACTGATAACGAAAGTGAGGCATTTTTGCTTGAAGCCAACATGATAAAGCGATACAGGCCAATCTATAACATCGAACTAAAAGACCAACAGCGCTACACCTATCTTAGAATTACAAACGAAGAGTTTCCGCGGCTCATGGTAGCAAGAAGAACAAGAACTGGCGAGTTTCTTGGAGGCGGTAGGGTTTATGGTCCCTTTACATCTGGCAGCTCAAAGATGCTCTCAATTGGCCTTTTGCGCAAGTCATTCAAGGTGAGAATATGCAAGAGGCTTCCAAAAGAGGCATGCTTGGAGTATCACTTGGGAAATTGTGAAGCTCCATGTCAGTTTCAAGAAGCACGTGAAAGATATGGAAAACACATTGCGGAACTTGAATCAATACTAAAAGGCAAGCAAAGACTAGAAGACTTTAGACAAAAACTTGAAAATGAAATGAAGGACGCGTCTTTGGACCAGCACTATGAAAGGGCAAAAGAAATTCATGAAACAATACAACGATTACAAAACTTGCAGACAAGACAGAAAATGGAATCAACAAAAAACTATGACGAAGAATATTTTGGAATCAAGATACAGGACCAGACAGCAAATGTCATGAGCTTTAGGCAGACAAACGGAGTAATTCGTGACAGAAACAGGTTTGCCTTCGATCTTGTTGCAGACAATTCGTTTTCATCATTTTTGTCACAATACTATTCCACAAACCCAATTCCAAAATTCATTGTTACAAGTGAGCTTCCAGAAAAAAAAGACACCCTAGAGGAAGTGTTTTCAAGAACTGCTGGCTTTAAGATCAACATCATAGTTCCATCATCTGGCAAAAGAAAAGACATGATAAAACTAATCATGAAAAACCTTACCTTATACCAGACAAAAGGTTCAGAGCCAGCCCTTGTAGAATTGCAAGAAAAGCTTCATTTAGAAAACATTCCAAAAATAATAGAATGTTTTGACATTTCAAATCATGGTGCAGATTATGCTGTTGGTTCCATGTCAAGGTTTGTGGATGGGAGGCCAGACAAATCAGGGTACAGGAAATTTAAGATAAAAACCGTTCAGGGAAGAGATGATTATGCAATGATAAATGAGGTAATAAAAAGGCGCTATCTTAGAATACGAAAAGAGAAAGATGAGACACCAGACTTGGTATTGATAGACGGTGGCAAGGGTCAGTTAAGAGCAGCTTTGGACGCTCTAAAAAGTATTGGTAGCGAGATTCCTTGCATTTCATTGGCAAAAGAAAACGAGGAAATATGCATGTCAAAAATAAAAGAGCCGCTAGTTATTTCAAAAAACAATCAAGCGCTAAAAATTTTACAGCATGCAAGAGATGAAGCCCATAGATTTGGTGTTGCGTATAACAGGTCGCTTCGCAAGTTTAACTAGAAAAATTCATCAAGCGGGTTTTCTTTTAATGGTTGCGCATCAAATCCCATCTTGACTAGGTCGCTTGCAAACTCTTCAACAAAGCCGTGTATTGTATAGATTTTTTCTGGATTGCATTTTTTTACCAGCTCAACAAGCTCGTTATAATCACAATGGTCACTAAGAGTAATTGAATAATCATGTTGTCTTGCAAATGAAAATCTGTTAGACTGTGCCCAACCGCTAAAGCCAATTGTTATTGCGTCATACTTTGATTTCATGTGTTGTATAAAGTAGTTTTTTGCTCCCAGATTTGGTGCAATCATGACCCATGGTTTTTTATCCAAGAGTCCGTTTTTTTCAGCTTCAGTATATCCAACAAAGTCTTTTAGATCAACTCCAAATTTTCTGTACAGATCATTTACCCGTTTTATAGAATCGTAATAATACGGGTTCCAGTGTGCAAATAAATATGACAGAATCTGGGCTTTTCCAAGCTCATATCCTAGTAAGATTACAGGTTTTCCTTTGGAATACATTTCAGAAATGATACTGTTTACTTTTTTTATTGTCTCATCTATTGCAGGAAAGACAAATTCAGGCGTGCCAAACGTGCACTCTGTGATAAGTACTCTGCATTTTGGAATCTTTGCCCCTTTCATAAAACCCCTATCACGGGTACAAATGTCACCTGTGTAAAAGACGTCTCCAAATACAAGACCACGTGCACCCAAGATATGACCGGTATCTACCATGGAGAAATCCTCAAACCCTTCAACAAAGTTTTCTATGTTGTAACCGCGAAGCTTTGCAATCTCGCTTGTCTGTCTGGTTGTCAAAAGCAAGCCTCCATTTTGATTGTGTAAATGATCCACATGTGCGTGGGAGACAAATGCTAGTCCACCATTTGTTGCTCGTTTTGGATCAAGATGAATTGTAACTCCCTTTTGTACGGATACTATACCATTTGATGTCATCTTGATATTTTCTGCCAAACCCAAATTCTAGGCAAATCTATTGGATATAAATTGCTAGATTGATCTATAACTACACATAGTCAAAAGTATAATCAAGTTTTTAGATCCTAATTCAAATTCTTGGCTTTTTGATCAGTAAAGTGTTTATTTGCACAGCAAAGTAGATTTATCATGACTAATCTTGCAATCTTGATTTCTGGTCGAGGCAGCAACATGGAAGCCATTTTAAAATCAATTAAAAAGAACAAGATGCCAGTAAAGCCTGTAATAGTCATATCAAACAAGCCAGATGCAAAAGGAGTTAAAATTGCACAAAAACTTGGTGTCAAAACCGAAGTCATAGAAAGCATGGGAGTCAAAGGCGCAAGTTGGGATTACGATAGAAAAATAATATCAGTTTTGGAAAAAAACTGGGTCACACCAAAAAACGGACTAGTTTGTCTTGCAGGATTTATGAGAATAATGAGCCCTGAGTTTATCAGGCATTTTAAAGGAAGAATAATGAACATACATCCTGCAATCCTACCCTCATTTCCTGGATTACATTCACAAAAACAGGCAATAGATTATGGTGTCATGTATTCTGGCTGTACGGTTCATTTTGCTGACGAGGGTATAGACTCGGGGCCAATCATATTGCAGGCAGTGGTTAAAGTAAAAAATGATGACACGGAAGAGACACTTTCAAGGCGTATTCTTGCAAAAGAACACAAGATATATCCTGAAGCCGTAAGATTGTTTGCGTTGGGAAAAATTAAGATAGTTGGCAGAAAGGCAATTATTTCTTAAGAATCAGGTCCACCAAAAAAATATAATACTACTATCTCTTTTTTGTTCCCATGAAATTTGTGTTCTATATTTTTTCCAACAAAGTACGCTTTGCCTTCTGAGATAGGATAATCCTTATCGCCTATGTTTAAGAAACCATCACCGCGTATAATATAATAAACTTCATCACTATCGTGAGGAGATT
>JACQFM010000062.1 GCA_016200035.1 Nitrososphaerota archaeon | reverse complement strand
CTTCGAGATATTGGTAGTGCATTTAGTTCTATATTAGATAAACTCATTAGGAAAACATCAACGCCTGAACAAGAAAAATATGATATAAGGGATTATAGAAAATGGCTAGTTTCAAATATTCCAAAAATTGATTCGCTATCGCTTCAAATCAATTTTGTAATTCCGAAATATTTAGTTCCCTTTTCAATGTTAGTAAACAATGATACAAAAATACCGTGGTGGAATGCTTACACGGATTTAAAACACTCGGAAATAGACAATCTTGACAAAGGCAATCTAAGAAACTGTTTTGATGGTTTGGCGTCCTTAGCTATATTATTTGCCTTAATGCATGAACATGGATTATACGGAACAAAAGTATTTTCCAATGCGGGTTTCAGAGAACCAAAAGAGGAATTAGAAGAATCTTTATTCAAATAACATGTCCAAACCCCGAAACTTAGCACCAAGAAAAATCAAGGGCTAAACCCCGAAGAATTAGCGGAAGTTTAAATCATAAAACTTAAATCTCCAATAGAATTCACTTGACGAGGGTTCAAAATTCCAACAAAAAAAGCCAAACACGTAAACAAGTTTGGCAAGCTCGTCCTTGAGGACGGAACTGTTTTTGATGGAATGGGATTTGGTTATTCTGATACAGTTTTTGGAGAGGCAGTTTTCAACACTGGGATGGTCGGATACACAGAAGCACTAACAGATCCTTCATACAGCGGTCAAATACTTGCGCTCACATACCCTCTTGTAGGTAATTACGGAGTTCCAGATTTGTCTGTAAAAGACAAAGACGGAATAAACAAATATTCTGAATCAGAAAAAATTCAGGTTCGAGGTCTTGTTGTTCATGAACTGTCCCTGACGGCTAGCCATTGGAATCTTTCAATGACTCTTGATGAATGGCTCTATGCGGAGAAAATACCTGGAATATCGGGAATTGATACACGCGCCTTAACTAAGAAATTGCGAGTCAATGGTGTGATGATGGCAGCTCTTTCTGTTTCTGAGAAGGAAATTGATGAGAACGAGCTGAAGAAAAAATTAGCATCTGCAAAAAAGTATGTTGCAGAAGAATTTATGGATGTTGTGTCAACAAAAGAATCGCGGATCTATGGCAGCGAGCCAGAAGCTGTTGTAGTAATAGATACAGGCGTTAAGAATGCAATTTTACGCAATATACGAAGAATAGGTTACAAAGTAATACAACTACCATGGAATTCACCAATTGATAAAATATTATCATTTAAACCAAAAGGAGTCGTAATAAGTAATGGGCCAGGAGATCCTCAAAAGTGTCCTGATACTCTAAAAACTGCGAAATTGTTGTTGGAAAAAAATATACCAACACTTGGCATTTGTCTTGGGGCACAAATCTTAGGTCTTGCTGGCGGCGCAGATACATTCAAACTCAAATACGGTCACCGTGGACAAAACAAATCATGTGTTGACTTGGACAACAACCAAGTCTATGTGACAAGTCAGAACCATGGATATGGAATAGATCCAGACTCGTTAAAAAAAACGGATTTCAAACTTTGGTTTACTAATGCTGATGATAATACTGTAGAAGGAATAAAACATAAAGAAAAAAAATGTATCGCAGTTCAATTTCATCCAGAAGCATCACCAGGACCTTTTGATTGCATGTTTATTTTTGAAGAGCTAAAACACCTTATGGAGGAGGGAAAGTCTGCCAAAAGATGAATCATTGAAAAAGATTCTAGTTCTTGGAAGTGGGGCAATCAAAATCGGAGAAGCAGGCGAAAGTCGCTAAAACGACCGCAAATTCGACTACTCCGGTAGCCAGTGTCTCAAGGCCATTCGTGAAGATGGAATAAAAAGCGTATTAGTTAATCCTAATATTGCAACTATACAGACTGACACAAGGCTTGCCGACAAGGTATATTCTATTCCTGTAAATCCAAAATACGTAGAATCCATAATCGAATCAGAACGACCTGATGGGTTAATGCTTGGTTTTGGAGGTCAAACAGCCCTGAACTGCGGAGTAAAACTCGAAGAGTTTGGTGTGCTAAAAAAATATGGCACCAAAGTCCTTGGAACACGGATAGCCGGAATACAAGCAACTGAGGACAGACAGCTTTTCAAGGATTCAATGATAAAATGTGGAATCCCAGTACTAAAAAGTAAAACAGTTTACAACTTCGAGGAAGCAAAGAAAGTTGCAAAAGACCTTGGATATCCAGTCATTATACGTGTAGCATATACCCTGGGTGGAAAAGGAGGCGGAGTAGCTCATAATGAAATTGAATTACATGAAATTGTTAATAGAGGTCTGAATGCAAGTCTGGTTGGCCAAGTTCTGATCGAAGAGTACGTAGGTCATTGGAAACAAATAGAGTATGAAGTAATGCGGGATTATTCTGATAACCATATTGTTGTATGTAATATGGAAAATGTTCTATCAATGAGAGTACACACTGGAGATAACATAGTTGTGGCGCCATCACAGACTCTAAACAACCACGAATATCATATGTTGCGTCATGCTGCAATAAGAGCTACGCAACATGTGGGTATAGTGGGAGAATGCAATATCCAGTTTGCTCTTGATACAAAGTCAGACGAATTTGTAGCAATTGAGATGAATCCAAGACTTTCTCGTTCATCAGCTTTGGCAAGTAAAGCGACAGGATATCCAATTGCCTATATAGCCGCGAAAATTGCAATAGGTCATTCACTACCTGAACTCATAAACCGTATTACAAAAACTACTACTGCTTGCTTTGAACCATCTCTTGATTACATCGTATGTAAACATCCTAGGTGGGACTTTGGCAAGTTTGAGCTTGCCAACCGCAACTTGGGACCCACAATGAAATCTGTAGGAGAGGTCATGGCAATAGGCAGGTGCTTTGAGGAAGCTTTACAGAAATCAATAAGAATGCTTGAAATCGGTCATGATGGCCTTGTCGCAAATCGGAACAACAACAAATCGTATGAAATAGAAGAACTTGAAAATCGTTTACAGAATCCAGATGACTACATTCTGTATTATGTTGCTCTAGCACTAAGGCAAGGAATTTCAGTTGAACGAATCAATAAACTTTCCAACATAGATCCGTGGTTCATAGAAAAGATACAAAACATAGTGGAAATGGAGAAAAAACTAAAGGAATCAAAACTTGATGTCAAGTCGTTAAAAGAGGCAAAGAGGTTAGGATTTTCAGACAAGCAAATAGGACGAATCATTGGTAAAGATGATCTTGAGATCCGTAAAATGCGTAAGGAAGCTGGAATAATACCAGTTGTAAAACAGGTAGATACGCTTGCAGCAGAATGGCCAGCGAAGACAAATTACCTATACCTGACATATGGGGGAACAGAAAATGACTTTGAGATACAACCAAATCATGAAAGAATTGCTGTTTTAGGCGCGGGTCCTTACAGGATAGGAAGTAGTGTTGAATTTGATTGGGGAACTGTGAACATGGTATGGGGATTACAGGAAAACGGCGTAAAGGAAGTGTCAGTCATCAATTGCAATCCAGAAACGGTATCCACAGATTACGACATATGCGATAGGCTCTATTTTGAAGAGCTAACACTTGAGAGGATATTAGATATTGCAGATTTTGAGAAGCCAAAAGGAATAGTCACAGCAGTCGGAGGTCAAACCGCAAATAATCTCACGCCAAAGCTTGCAAAAAATGGAATCAAGATAATAGGAACATCATACGAAGATATAGACAGGGCAGAGAATCGTTCAAAATTTAGTTGCGTTCTTGATGAGCTTCACATAATACAACCACCGTGGCAAGCATTTTCAAGTTTAGCTGATGCAAAAAAATTTGCAATCAAGGTTGGTTATCCAGTTTTGGTAAGGCCATCATACGTTCTAAGCGGCGCTGCAATGAAAGTGGTCTGGTCACAAGCTCAATTGAAAAAGTACTTAGAAGAAGCCGCTAGTGTCTCACCAGATCATCCTGTAGTAATTACCAAGTTTATGCAGGATTCACTTGAGGCCGAAGTGGATGGCGTGTCTGATGGGAAAAATGTCGTAATAGGAGCAATTGTAGAGCACATAGAAAGTGCCGGAGTCCACTCTGGTGACTCTATGATGTGTATTCCACCTTGGAGATTAAGTAACAAAATAATTGAAACAATCACAGATTATACGACAAAGATTGCAACAGCATTTACGATAAAGGGACCATTCAACTTACAATTTCTAATTAATTCTGATAGAGTATATGTAATAGAACTAAATATTCGAGCATCACGTTCAATGCCTTTTGTCTCAAAGTTTGTTAGGCTGAATCTTATAAGTTTGGCTGCACGCGCAGTTCTTGGAAAGACCCTTCCAAAAATACCAAAAGATAGGTGGCGAAAGACTCACTCGTGGGGCATTAAGGTGCCACAGTTTTCTTTTATGCAGCTTGAGGGAGCAGACATGATTTTGGGTGTTGAAATGCAGTCAACAGGAGAAGCAGCTTGTTTTGGCGATAGTTTTTACGATGCGCTCTCAAAAGGATTGGCATCAGTAGGCTATTCACTTCCGATGGAAGGTGCGGCACTAATAACAGTTGGAGGTGCTGAAAACAAAGAGAAACTCTTGCAGACTGCATTATTGCTAAAGACACTTGGCTACAAGATTTTCGCAACGGAGCACACTGCTGAGTTCCTTTCAGATAAGAGAATAGGTGACGTAGATGTGGTGTACAAAATTAGCGAACCGCAACGAAAACCAAATATTTCTGACTTGCTTTATGAACACAAAATAAATTTCATAGTAAATGTTCCAAGCACCGCTACTCTTGAAAAATATGTTGGCATGCTTTACGATGAGTATCAAATACGAAGAAAGGCGGTTGAGCTAGGTATTCCAGTACTTACTACCACTGAGTTGGCAGATTCATTTGCCAAGACACTGGAGTGGCTTATACATAACGAAACCACTAAAAAACCATTAGAACAATACGAATATTTCAATTAAATTACACTTTCAAGCATTGATTCATTTCCGATTATCGAACCGTCAAGTGTTAAAATTTTTGCTTCTTGGAAATTTTTGATATGCGCTAGTATAGGAGAGATTGATTTTCTGAATCTTTTGTGGCTTGCGTAAAAATATTTGTTAAAGGTCGGAATGATAATAATTTCGAGCTGTCCATTTGATGATGGGAACAGCTTATTTTTTTCTGCTTTCATAGAAACCCATACACGTTGACCGTCAAGTATAGAACCTTTATTAAAAAAAACAGGATGTACATGACCCATTACTATTTTACTAACATGAGATAGATTTTCAGATGGAAGCGTATGACCATGAGTCAAAAGCGTATCTCCTAGGACAACTCCAGAGGAGCTTGCAAGCGTGACTCCTTCAGGAAGAAGCTTCTGGATATTTCCGTCATGATTTCCTGGAATTACTAATGTGTCAATCCTTTTTGATATCTCAAAAAAAAGAGGAACAGCACTCCATTCTGTTTTAGATATTGTGTCTATGCCTGCTTTGACATCGCCAAGTAGAATTAGAGAATCAGGTTTTTCTAATTCTATGATGGATGTTAGTTCGTCAAGTGTCTCTTTGACTATAGCTTCAGGTTCTATGTGAATATCATTTGCCGCAAGTGTGCTCTCAAACCCAATGTGTAAATCAGTTATTACAAGATGCCTCCTTTTTTCTTCTAGCAATAAAGCTGGATATGATCGAACTATTCTCATAAGCATCAAAGATATACGGACCTGTTTTGAATTAAATCGTTGTGAAAAAGGATCCATCAAGTGCTGTAACTGTGGTTTCAAGAAAAGGAGTAAAACTGCATTACTTTGAACCAAGTGGTAGAAAAATTTGGACAGTTGTTGGAAAAGAGAATGAACACTGGCTTGATCCAGATTTAGGATTTTGCTCCTGCGAGGATTATTTTTTTAACACTTTGAATAATGGAAATGAATGCTACCATCTAAAATCAGTCAAGATAGCAAAACAGCAAAATAAGATTGAGGTTATTCACTTTTCTGACGAAGAATTTGCAAGTTTTATTTCAGCATTGATCTCTGAGCTTTGATTTCACTTTAATTT
>JACQFM010000056.1 GCA_016200035.1 Nitrososphaerota archaeon | reverse complement strand
TCACTTCAATTGGACTAAAGGAAACAGTACTCAACGATTCCATCACTTTTTTGGCCATCTCATCTGATATCTCCCCAAGAAAAAGTAGTGTAAAGTGCATGTTTTGTTTGCTTACTGGCTTTGCCTTTATCTTGATCTCAGATTGCAGCTTTGCAATAGAATTTAGAACTTTCTCGTCACTAATCTCGGCGGCAACAAAAGTGCGCATTACAAATTTTTTGAGCGTGTGTTTATATGATTTCCGGTATCTTCATAGATTGGAAAGGCAGGTTTGCAATTATGTCAAAACTAATAGTCTGTCTTACTGGAATGCCTGGAGCCGGCAAGACCACCATAGCTGAGGCTCTAAAGTCAAAAGGATTTGAAAAAATAACGATGGGCGATGCGGTACGTGCCGAAGCTATTAGAAGAAAGCTTGAACCAAATGGAGAAAATCTTGGCAAATTGATGCTTGAGCTGCGCGAGAAAAACGGACAGGGCGCGGTAGCTGAGCTGATAAAAGATCAGATTGCAAACTCAAAATCAAACGTAGTAATTATCGACGGAGTAAGGTCTATTGCAGAGGTAGAGGTCTTGAAAAAATTTGGCACAGTCAAGATTCTTGCAATTCATGCTTCTGCCCAGACCAGATTTGGTTTCTTGTCAGGCCGCGGTAGATTAGATGCTCCGGTGGACAGAAAAGACTTTGCAAAACGCGATTCAAGAGAGATGGGAGTTGGCATGAGTGAGTCAATCGCACTTGCAGACGAGACTATCTCTAACAACAGCCTAACTATTCCGCAGCTCATAGATGCAGCTTATAATATCATCAAAGGATGGATGAAGTGAAAGTTCCACAAATTGCTTGCAAGATAGAGGCATACGGTGCAGTCAATCCTTCAGAAGATCCTGATAAGGTGCAGCAGGCAGTATCCAACATACTTGTAGACGTAAATTTCAAGTACGAAGACGGCAGCATCAAGGGTACCTCAAACAATCTCCAATCTCTATCAAAAATCTATGATACGGTAAGATCCCGTGGCGTCATATCCACTTACAGACGTCAGTTGAGATTTCACCACAAAGGAGAGACAACGTGGTTTTATCTGAACAAGCAAGCTGCATTTGTAAATGTAACCGCCATCTGCGACGAAGCGGAAGAATCACCTTTGGGTCCGATCAAGGTAATACTTCATTCAAAAAACCTTGAGAGGATAATTGACTGGCTTGTACCGGAATTTGTAGAATAATCCAGATTTGCTTTAATACAATAATTGCCAATTCTAGTACATGGTATCAAAAGAAAAAGAATGGATTACTCTTCTTGCCGAAGTTCTTGAGAGACTGACTGAAAAGCACGCTTCTATTACCTATGAATTTAATGGGCTGACATTTGAAAGCGAGACTTCGTCTGAAGACAAGGGCATCAGCCTTCCCCCAGTTAAAGTAAAGATTAATGGCAAGATAACAATCACTGCAGGCTAGAGCTGTGCAATGCTTGACGAACTATCACTCAAGTTACTAAAAGGTATTAAGACTGGCAGCCTTCATGTGAGTGAAAACGGAAAAAATTCCTTGAAGATAGTTGCTGATGGTAACGACAAAATCATAGATATAATAGATTTCTCTTCTAACATTCCTTCAACTCAGGAAATATTTACCAAACTAAGTGAGGCCAAAAAATTTGCGGAAAAACTAAAAGAACAAAACATCACGCTACGTATATCTCACAAAGGAAAGATGGTAATGAAGTTAGGAAAGGAAGCGAATCCTAAGCTGTCAAGATTAATCACAAGAAGTGATGCTGTAGAGATTACTGATATTAGAGAACTTCGTATTCTTGATAAGCGCCTGCGACTAAAATAATATCTTCTATCTTCAGAGTAAAAAAATGAAATTAAAAAAGGGAGAAATCAACTCTGGCCTGGTTGATTTTGTGATTGAGGTTGCTCAGGCATAGATTGACCTTGATGCATACCGCGTTGACCAAATCCATGACCATGACATGACATACCACCATCTCCAAACATGCCTCCAAATGATTTCATCTGATGGCCTTC
This sequence comes from Nitrososphaerota archaeon, assembly GCA_016200035.1. GTDB lineage: Archaea > Thermoproteota > Nitrososphaeria > Nitrososphaerales > Nitrosopumilaceae > JBBDNF01. The sequence continues at coordinate 7,023 of JACQFM010000056.1, read as the reverse complement.
TGATGTATACAGCACCTGACCGTTACCTGCGTCTACAATTACTGCGTATGTCTTATCGGCTTGCTGGTCTTGTACAACGATCGTGTAGACCAGAAATCCTTGTACTATGCCAAGGTGACCTCCAACAGCTACCCCGTTGGTAATCTTTTTTTCTGCAGTAGAAACTGCATCTGAAAACGATATGTTTCGACCTTCTTTGATTAAGTTCTTCATCGTCTTTCCTACGTCAACAGAACCGGTTATCTGGGGTGGTGATTTGTTCTCAGGAGCAGTCTGTGCACTTGCCAAGAGCGGCGAGAATGCCAAAAGGGCTGCTGCGATCACACCAACTGTCACGGCAGCTGCTATGACGAGCTTCTTATTTTTGATGACTTGATTTGTCATTAGGTCAACTAGAGCATGTATTATTAAAACCGTTGCTGACTAATGATAGGTAACAAAGTTACTATACTTTTAATTTATTTACTATATACCGCTAGGGAGAATATTATGGATGCAAAAATACGAGAACACATACTTCATGACATAACGCATTTTGGGATCAGAGCAGTCGTAGGAACAATCTTCATAGTGCATGGTTTTCCAAAATTCGATCCAGGCTTTCTCAATTTTCTTGCAAATATTGGGGTGCCTGCTGCAATGCAGTATCCAATAGCTCTAGCCGAATTCATGGGGGGGATTATGCTAATTGTAGGGCTACTTACAAGAATTGCTGCCTCAATTTTAGCTATCGATATGCTGGGTGCGATATTCCACGTAAAACAAGCAGCTAGTTTGACCGGTCAACGAGGAGTTGAATACGATCTCCTATTGTTGGCAACAAGCCTAGCTGTTATTGTAGTAGGACCTGGAAGAATCTCTCTATCGCACATACTCAAAAAAATTCCTAGGTTTTTGCAGTAGTAGATACTGTTGTTCATTAAGGAACAAATAGTACGAACTGGCACCTGAATTGAATTGGTTCACGAATACCGAGACAGAATCTACATGCGAAAAGACATTTTATTGAAGCTATACGAACACGGTAGACTAAATCAGAGCAAGCTAATGAGCTATTGTGGACTCAATAACGTTAAGCATAAAGAAATAATTGATGATATGGTCGAAAAGGGTCTTTTGACTAAAGTTGAGGTTCCATGGGGGAACAAGACCATTATAGAATATGACATTTCTCCAAAAGGTCATGAGATCCTCAAGGCAGTTCTTGAACCATACGAGGAGTTGTTTCCAAGAAGTGATACAAAAGACAGGTAACAAAGTTACCAAACCATTTTTAGATAAAGGTAGGGGAGGGAGGGTGAACTATGTCAGATTCTAGCAAGGATGAAGAACATAAGGAGAATCTCTTTGAGATTATGGATGGAATCATTCTACAGCTAAATAGGACAAAAAAGATGTTTATCATAATGATTGTTACCGTTATGGTAATTTCGCCAATTGCTCTTTTGATTACTTATTTGATATTTACCCCTCCGTTTGAGAGCGTAGGTGAAGAAAAAACGAGAAGAGAAGGCGGCGGACCCTTACATAGATTTTTTGTAATACGGTTCCTACCTCCAATAGTATCTGCCATATGGTTGGCAATAGGAATAAGGCAATGGTTTGTCTTATCAAAATGGGCTGCAAAGTATGACAAGTACAAGAAGTTGCAGGAAGAGATTGACAAGAAATTAGCGGACCAAGACAAGGACAGCGAACAAAAGTAATCAATCTTTCAAGTTCAGAAATTTTTCCCGCTCTGATGATAACAATGTTACCTAACAAGGTTAGACAAGCGATTTATCTTAAATTCGGTATTTGTTAAAAGCGTGAGCAAATATGGGATCTATTGTAAATAGCACAGCTGTCGGCACCTTACAGCGCCCACACGTTAGTTTTCATCCCCAAAGCCGGGACCTTACAGTAGACCCGCCCACACAAACTAACACGGATAACAAAAATAGCGACTTTGCCCTGAAAATTGTTAATCTCTCCAAGGTTTATGATTCTGGTGCAGGAAAAGTAGTAGCCATAAAAAAAATCAATCTTGACATAAAGAAAGGCGAGTTTGTGGCAATTGTAGGCCCATCCGGAAGTGGAAAATCTACGCTCCTTAATCTGATAGGTGCACTTGACAGGCCTACTGCTGGTAAGGTCTTGATAAACGGTGTTGATGTATTCTCTTTGAAGGATTCCGAAGTTGCAACAATGAGAAATCGCCTCATTGGTTTTGTTTTCCAGTCCTACAATCTGATTAACAGAACTACTGTTCAAAAGAATGTTGAGCTGCCCGCAATAATTGCGGGAATGGACACTGAGGAAAGACACAGACGTTCATCAAGGATTCTAAAATTGCTTGGGATTCAAGACAAGGCCGCGCACAAGCCTTCCAATCTCAGTGGAGGTCAGCAACAAAGGGTAGCAATTGCAAGATCATTGATAAACAACCCCACAATAATTTTGGCAGACGAGCCGACTGGAAATCTAGATACCAAAACGGGTCATGAAATCTTTCAGCTCTTCAAGCTACTATCTCACAAACTGAAAAGGACGATTATCACAGTAACGCACAATCTTGAACTTGTAGAATCCGCAGACAGAGCCGTATTCATCCGAGACGGAATGGTGGAAAGAGATGCTAGAAGATAAACTAAAGATTTTCTTAAAATTGTCACAAAGAAAAGCTGTCATTACATCATCGCTCTTCTTGATCTTGCTACTTCCTTTCTCTATCGTAGATAACCCACTTGCCTATGCTGATGATTGTAACACATCATGGAACACTAACATAGATTCTAACTATAATGGTCCTGTATTTGTAAACTCATACTGGACAGATCAGAATCTTTCAGGTGGTACAGCCACTAATCCCATGAAAAAGGAGATAGGTCCTGGAGATGGTCGCTCGACACTAGCGGTAGTTCTAACCAATCGTAATCAGGGACAAAACATTATCTCAATAACTGGCTTTCTCAAAGTTCCAGAAGGAATTGAGTCAGCTGGCATAAGCTCAAACCCACAGGCTGCATCAATGTTTTCGTCAACTGATAAAGTTGTTCTCAAGGACGCGGCTGTAGCACACTATGACACTACCGTAGCTGGCGGAGGATCTTTTACACTATTTTTTGACCTTAATGTATCAGACAAGGCTAAGCTTGGAAAAAATGCTGCAGCACTTCTTGTAAACTACTACCGCGATAATCAGCCCGGAATGTGCAACTCTGCAATGCTAAATATTCCCTTTGAGAGCCCTGGCAGAGTAGTACTTGATGCAGTATCTCAAACTACTAATCTCGTTCCACAAAAGACAAACGATATAGCCATATCAATAGTAAACAACGGAACTGCAGATGCTACGCGAGTAGTTGTAACAATACTAAATCTTGGCAACTCTCGTACCACTGGAAGCTCAAGCAGCTCATCATCAGTTGTATTACAATCATCACAGACACAACTTGTAAACCTAGGTCCTAGCACATTTAACATAGGAACCATCCCCGCTCATGGGAAGATAGACATCAGCACCACAGTCTTTCCAAGCAGTGCTGCAAGTGGTAGTGTTCAAAACGTAGATCTTCTTCTTAGCTACAATGATGGTTATGGAACTCTGCAAACAAAACAAGTCTCAACAGGCTTGACAATTGTTCCTGATCCCACTGCCTCTTCTTTGAATATTGGATATACAGATGCCTTGTCTTCAATTTTAACTGCAGGCAAAGTACAGGACCTAAACTTTGTGGTAACAAACAACGGCGACACAAACCTATCAGACATTGTAGTCTCACTTTCCCCACAATCAAGTGCGCTGAGTATAATTGGTGATTCGAGATGGACCATCCAAAACATGGCATCTGGAGAATCAAAGGCATTCTCTACCCAAGTCTTTGCTGGAACTAGCATGATAGGTAGTCCAACAGCATTTACCGTTGGTGCAAACTACATAACAAGTGGCAACACAAAATCTCAAACACTAAATCTTGGTGCTTTTGTTTCAGGTGACATTAAGGTTCAAGTTTATGATATTAGTGTCAACTACGTAGGAAATACTCCAAACCTAGTGGGAAGCATCCTAAACCAAGGAAGTACGACTGGTCTCTTTACAAATATCCAGCTAGTAAGTTCACCATTGCTAGAAAGTAACAATCAGGATCTAATTACAACAAGTAGTGAATCCCCATCTGGTAGTGAAACAAGATCCAGCTCCTTCCACAAAGGTGGATCAGCATCTGTCCAACCACAGTTCATAGGAGATCTATCGGCTAACTCACCAACTCCCTTTAGCATACCTCTAGGATTATCAGGACAGCTTAAAGCAGGAAACTATCCAGTTACATTCAAGATTACCTATGCTGATGATCTGAAAAATTTTCACACATTGATCGTGAATGGAACCGCACATTATGAGCCACAAAAACCATCAGACGGAGCTGCACGAGGTCAACAACGAAGTGGAGTGATGTTGCCAATCACTGCAGGAATAATAGGCGCCTCTGTAGCTTCTGTAATAATAATTAGGAAACGAAGATCTAAACCAAAAAACTTAGTTTCTTTTCAAAACAAAGATGATGATATAATGTCACTTATTGACAGTGCTAAGGACTCCAAGTGACCATCTTGAATGCAAATGAAATTTTTTCGTTATCACTAGGTGCTCTAAAGGACAGAAAGATACGCTCTATTCTAACCATATTGATGGTAGTTGTTGGAAGCAGCCTTATGGTAGGGCTGAATGGTCTTGCTGCGGGACAAAGCGAATTTGCAAACAGACAACTAAATCAGCTTGCAGCAAATATTTTATTTGTAAGTCCTGGCCAGCGGTCCTTTGGCAGCGAAACTTCGTCTGCTTCAATTGTAATCAATAGTGTAATAGTGGACAGGATAAAATCTCTGCCATATGTACAAGATGTTGTACCAGAATATACTGGAAGCATCCAGCTTCGCTCTCAGGCAAATGTCCTTCGCAGCCCAGTGATGTCACTTGATCCCTCGAAACTTAGTCTAATTGTTCCAAATATTGAATATGTTGAGGGTTCACTTGTAAAGCAAAATGATCGTTCTGCCATGCTAGTCGGAGACAGCGTGGCAAATCCAGCAGGCTCAACTGCACCAATAGTTGAGATAGGTCAGACAGTCAGAGCTACTTTCTCGTACGTTGACGCAAATGGAAAACAACAACAAGAGTCAAGAAGCTTTGTAGTGACTGGAATCATAAAACCAACAGGCAATAATCAGATAGATAGAGCTGTTATAATAAACCAAGAATCTGGAAACCAATTTCTTCACAAGTCTGGCAAATTTGATACTCTTGTTGTAGCTGCTCAGTCAGCAGACTATCTTGATACAGTACAACAAGAAATCACTGGTCTATACGGAAACACCATTGGAGTGACAAGCCCGAGGGCAATCATGGCAGTTCGCCAAAACTTCATGAGCGGAAATGCTTCCTTCATTCTTAGCGTTGGTGTTATTGCACTAATTGTTGGTGCTGTGTGAATCGTAACCACACTTTACACATCAGTAACTGAGAGAATCAGAGAAATAGGAACTATGAAAGCAATTGGTGCTCAAAACAAAAACATTCTTGCCTTGTTCCTAGTTGAGGCTTTGTTAATTGGAATTTCTGGTGCAACACTTGGTTCTCTTGTTGGTATAGGAGCTGGCTATGCACTGAGTTCTATTTCTATAACACCAGGTACTGGGGGGGCTAGGATTACTCCGATCTTTATTCCATTTGACATGATAAAAGTATGGGCTCTCTCAGTGGTACTGAGTCTACTGGCTGGCATATATCCAGCCTGGAAGGCATCGAAACTTTCTCCAATGGTTGCATTAAGGAGAGAGTAAGTTGGCAGTCACTATAGTGATAGACAGATTCGATCTGCAATACATCTTCACAAAATATTTTCAGACATGATGTTGATTGTATTAGAACCCAAAGATGTGGCTGCCATGAAAAGATTTGAAAACAACTACTGTAGGAAATGCGCAAGCGAATTCAAAGAAGGTGATGTTGTAATACGAATTGGAAACCATCCTCCTAAATATTATCACAAAGCATGTTTCAAGCAGTACTAGAATTTACAAGCCTTCGAGAAAGTAAAACGATGGATTCCTCTTGTTTCTAAAAATCTTGTGATAACTAAGACAATCTTTTTACCTCAATTAATCAACTAGTACACATTATCTGTTTTTAATTAATTTTATAGATCTGAGGCCGTTTGATAGGCAAGCTCATCATAATAGGGGTAATCATAATAGCAGTATTCATCTTTGTGCCTGGCAGCTCAAAAACGGCAACTGATCTTATCTTTCATGGAACGGCAGGAGACCAAAAGCAGACTGAACCCAAGAATCCTGAACAAACCCCAGATCAAACCCCTACTGAACACAATTACCAAAAATATGGCTTTGGAGGTAAGCTAGGAAATGAACCTGATTCTCAGACCCCAGATCAAACCCCTACTGATAATAATCAACCCACGCAAAATTCAGCTCCAACAGAAGAACAACCAAATTCCTTAAAGACCGAAAAAATTCCTGCAACTGATAAACCATCAACTCCGACTGTTCCAACAAACACTCTGTCTTCAGACTCTAGTCTTGCAAACCTGCCAAACTCGATATCTGATTTCTATACAGTTATACAGCTTAAGACAACACACGAGGGAAATGATATTTTGATAAACTATGATGACACATCAAAAAAGACAATAAGTGTTGTTGTGACACTGAAAAATTCAGAAAAAGAGATTTTTTCAGGAAAATTCACATCATCCAAGTTTCATGCCACAGTTGAAGACTTTCCAAACACACCTCATATCATAGAGATGACAGTAGAACATTCTGTGTATGGGACTCTGCATGGCTCTGCATTTGTTCCCTCTAGTAATCAAGATTCGACAATATCTGGAATATTTACAAAATCCTAGCATTCTCTCTTCTTCGTCTTAGCAACTTGCAAAGATTCAGTGTTAACTTGCAGTAGGATCAGCTAATCCATATTCTGATTCTATAGAATGAGAACAACTAGACTGTTTAAATGAT
>JACQFM010000066.1 GCA_016200035.1 Nitrososphaerota archaeon | reverse complement strand
TACAATTATTCTGGTACTGCTCTTGATCTAGGAGGTTCCTGGATACATGGATTAGATAAGGCTAACGTTGGTTTTGAGAATCCGATTTACAAGATTGCTTCTGAAAATAATATAGCTACCACTGAAACCGTACAAACAACTACCCTTTACAATTCTACTGGTCATCAGTTTGTTGATGACTCGAATGATCGCCAAGACAGATATGAAAAATTTGCAGAAAAATATAATAAAATAATAAGTAATGATCAGAGAAAAGAAATCAGTATTCAGAATGTAATAAACAAATACTATAACAGCATTGAGCCCATGGACAGAACAGAGAAGGCAAAATACCGTTATACTATGTACTGGAACTATGATATGGATCTGGCAGATGACGCCAATAGGCTTGCATTTGAAAATTCATTAGGAAATCAATATTTTAATAGTGATGAAGAACATGAAGTCATTTTTCCTGATGGTTATAGCCAGATTGTTAATTGTCTAGCAGGAGGACTTGCCATAAAACATGAAATAAAACGTGCAAACGTCATCAAAGTAGATTATACAAATAAACCCATCATTGTTACTACAGATAACGGGACTTTTAGGGCAAACTACACAATAAGTACACTACCTCTTGGCGTTTTGAAAAAAAATAACCTGTTTTATCCACTTTTTAATGAATCAGACCCAGCTAAAGCAGATGCTATAAAGCATCTTAAGATGGCTACTATGGATAAGGTCTATTTGATTTTTAACAATACAAATGATCTTTTTTGGAGTACAGGTAATAGTTGGATTAATCGTATCCCAGATGTAGAAGATAATAACACGTACAAAGAGTCAGATAAGAAATGGCAGTTCTTTTTCAACTTGTACTATTATTATCACAAGCCAATTCTTTTAGCATTTAATACTGGTAGTCAAGCAGAAGAATTAGAAAACGAAACTGATACTACAATCAAAAATGAGGTAATGGCAGTACTCAAAAAGATGTACAAAGATCAAAACATTTCAGAGCCGAAAATTATTCGTACTAAATGGTATATGGACCCCTTCTCTGGAGGTTCATATTCGGCTATTCCTCTAAATGGTTCCCTCGACGATTTTGATAAATTGAAAAAGCCTATTTATGACAGGCTCTTTTTCGCAGGAGAGGCTACTGACAAATATTACTATGGGACGGTTCATGGTGCATATATATCTGGATACCGAGCAGCTGAAGAAATCCTGAAATTAGAAAATAAGTTGGATAAGTTGGATTATCCTACTGAACAGTTAAAACATGGAATTAAAAGGTCTGATGTTATTTGCCAAAAGGGATATGAATTAAAGGATGAAACTTCAACTGAGAATGTAAAATGTGTGCCTAAAAAGTAAGGGTATTTGTTACCCTAGAAACCGTGAGATCTTTAGTCTTACTACTACCAGCTCCTTACTTATCACACAATAGAAAATGGACAAAGAGCACTTCTAAAAACCAGACTTAATAATTTAGGTATCCTTTTTTAGATTTGATAAAGAAGATAACTCTATGAATCGTCTTGGGCTATTAGTGGCTTGTGGCTTTGAGGAAAAAAGAGCACGGAATGCCCTTAATTTACTTCTCAGAGACAGACGCAACGAGTTTAGAGAACTCGCAAATTCAACTGGCATTCCCCTTACTTCTGAAGATTGGGAGGTGATTATACTCAGGTTCTGTCTTGATTTTAATGAGTGTTTTAACATTTGGAGCAGCTCAAATTCTCCAAATCCAAATCAAACCCAAAAATGTATGACAATAATGAGGTCTGTAGCTAGAGGTAAAAAAACGGTATCAGAAATTTCCCACATACAAAATATTGCTTTCAATCTATGCAAAGAGTTTGAAAACATTTACGGGCGCATAAAGTAAGTTGCAAAAATTTGTATAGAATTAGTCGATGATTTTTCACCGCAGAAATTGATTCTAATTCATAGAGATTAGGTTCGATCAGCCATTCTTACAATTTTCTTATAAGCGTCGATAAATTCTTGGGCAAACTTGTTTGCGTTTCTTTCTGAACCACGATGCACCCCAAGCCTTGATCGTATATGATGGTAGTACTCGTGCAAAACTACAAAAGGATTGAAGAATATATCAGAGTTTAGAGCGTAAATTTTTCTTTCTTTTGGAATATAAAGAGCGTATACAGTTCTTCTTTTTCTTTTTATGGTTCCAACAACTATTTGGGGAGGAGTAACATGGTAAAACTCGCTTAGTCTTTCTAGTGCCCCTTCAGTTTGTTTTTCAAGAATCATCCTAACGATTTGCGCCTTTGTCAGATCATCTATCTCAGTCATTTGTTGCTACATTTGTAACTCTAGCAACATTAACCTTTAACGTTCCACTTCATTGATGGGACTAGGGTACCATCTTGATTCATCTCATTACATGTCTCTGTTTGAAGTACCTGCTCCAAAGTATCAAAAGGCCAACTGAGAGTGCAGTCAGAGGTGCGATAAAGCCGGCCATAAATGCAGAAACATAGTTACCACTTTTGTTGGATAGATGTTCCAATTCGTAAAGGTGTGATGTGACTGTCAAACCTAGAAGAAATAAGAGTATTACTGACAAGAGAAAAGCCAACCATATTTTCATGACTATTTCAAATGATATCATCTGCTTAACATCTACGTGTGAAATGATCAGAGTTCAAGAAACAGACCAACAACATTAGACTATTTTAGATCCAATTTCGCAGGCAACAGTCAGGTTATTGTATCATCCCCAAAGGCCGTATCAATAAATACTGGCATTAGTTAGTTCTTGCATGCCAAGTATGAAATGTGTGTCATGTGGAATCGGGTTCTTTTCACCTACAGGTTCAGACAAATGTTCTAGATGTATGGAAAAAAGTTCACATGAAACAGAAGGCCACGACTCTTGTGGCTGTGGACATTCACATCACTAAATTCAATTTTTTTAATTCAGATTCTCACAGGTCTGAACCCAATAATCTAGTATTCAAAGGCTTCATCATACCTTTATGCCCAACTCTTTTCTGAGAGAGATACTTCTGTTTCTTATTGTAACAGCAGTAATACCAGCAGCTCTTGCTATGGCTTCTTGATTTTTTTTCTCATGGTTTATCAGGCAAGATATGTAAAGAGCAGCTGCTGCTAATCCTAACGGGTTTTTCCCTGCAGAAATTTCCTTTTCCATAGCCTTTGATAATATGTTTAAAGCATCCCTTCTTGTCTTCTCACTGATTCCGGCCTGTCCAGATATTCTTGTGATAAATTCTGATGAATCAAATGGCTCTAACTTTAGATCCAAGGCTTTGATTAAATTCCTATAGCTTCGTGAAAGAATTTTCTTGTTTATATTTGCCGCATTTGCAATATCATGCAAGGTTCTTGGTGTGTCTGTTTCTCTACAAGCTGCATAAAGTGATGCACAGATCAAGCTGGTAATACTCCTTCCTTTTGATATTTTTCTATTCAAAGCTTTTCTATAGATATATGCGGTTTTTTCTATCACGGTATCTGGTATAGCAAGTTTGGTTTTCATCGCATCAAGAAGAACAAATGCAGACTTTAAGGTTCGATCCTTTGAGCCAGATTTGCTTCGTTTATCCCAGATTCTTAACCGATGAAATGTGTTTTTGGCATCTCCTGACAAGAAATTTCCTAGCGCATCTTTACCTTCAGAGCTGATAACTGTGGGCAGTCCCATGTCGTACATTGCCAGCGATATCTTTGTTCCAGTCCTAGACTTAGTCATATATTCTTCCATATCATGGATTCTAGCTTCTGAACCAGAATCTTCTACTTTATCAATCAAGACTAGACCACAACTTCCACACAAGACCTCTCCTGAGAAATTATCAGTTATTAGGGGTCCCATGACACATTTGACTTCCTTACACTTTTTGAATATCTCCTCAGACATTATATAATATGATAATATGATGTCACTTCGGTTAATTATCAATTCTGCATCAATTCAGAGTAGTACAGCGGAGTAGGTTTAGCTAACTTGTAATTTTGAGGAATTCTTTCAAAGGCTCGAATTTCTATAATTGTACAGTTTTAGCATTCAGCAGGCTTTAGTTCTGAAATAGGCTTTTTCTTCCAACTAAACGATATTCCAAGCGCTATGAAGTAAGTCACAATTCCTAACACCAGCGCCCAAGATGCACCAACTAGTATAGCGATTGTAACTGACAGAACTGCACCAAGTACCGAAAACGCTCCATTGACTGCCCACATCCAAGGCACGTATATGGGGCTATGTGATTTTACTAGACGCATTCCCGTAGGCATTGGCATTCCCGTCAAAAATCCAATTGGCGCAAGGAATCCTACTGCAAAAACAGCTTTGATCTCAAAAGGCTGAGCGATTACAGAATAAATCATTGGTGCCAAAGAAGTTGCATAAAATATACCAAGAGCTGCTATACCAGCTATTACAAAGACTAAATTCTTTGAGTTGCTTTTCATTATTCTTGAGCTAAATAGACTACCAGTCCCACTTGACACAAGCAAAGTGAACAGCAATATTGCCAGAGTCGTCGTAGGGTTGCCAAGCAAAAGTATTAGTTTTTGCATAAGGGAAAGTTCAATCAAGATAAAGCCCATTCCAAGAGAAGCAAAATATGGTACTATGCTTGCAAGGCGAAGTTCGTTCTTTTCAGGTTTGGACTTTCTAATCCATGTAAGTGGTATGACTAGAAACGTAGCAACTATCACAAGACTGCCGTACAGTAATCCCTCCAAAATTATAGGGAGGGGCTTCTCAAATGACAAGAAGAATGGATTATCATCAGTTACAGGGTATACCTTTGTGGAATACAAATCATAAAACTGCTCAAGTTTTATTTTGCCATTTAGAAGGGCTGGATATGGCTCAATGGCTGTCTGAGCAGGAATCAAGATTGGTTTGTAACCCTTTTGGGCAAACGAATCAGACAAGAATTTTATTTCATTATCAGTAAACGGAGCCTTTGAGAAAATCACCATCGTGACACTAGGATCCTTCTCATAGGAATTTGTTGTTGCTATAATGAGATGCTTGTAGACTTCGGTTTGTGGTACGCCATTTTTCTCAATTAACTGCATGAAGGTAGAAACAAATCTTGGAGAGTCAATCAGCCATCGTACTGCTATGATCTTTCCGTTGTCTGTCAAGTGATCATAATACTGCTGAAATCCTTCCATTGTATACAGAAAATTTTCTGAAACACTCAGACCTCCCGAAGAGACCGAAGCCCAGGTATCTACAAAGGGAATGTAAATAATATCGTATTTTTCTGTTGAGCTGGTAACAAAACTCCTTCCTTCATCTATGTGTGACCTGACATATTGATGATGGTATACATTTCCAGCCTTGTCTCCATAGCTTTCCACAGTATGATAAATT
>JACQFM010000061.1 GCA_016200035.1 Nitrososphaerota archaeon | reverse complement strand
TTGTTTCAGTTCAATGGGTTCTGTGGGGATATTCCATAGCCTTTGGACCTGCGACAGAAGGAATAAACCAATTTGTAGGTTCTTTCGATTATGTAGGTTTGAATAAAGTCTCTCATGTTGCTCCATTGGGGACACCAGATAACAAAGGTGGGTGTCTAGAGACTGCAACATGTCATAGTTCAGGATTTGCATCTGGATTTCCTCACCAGCTATTCATGATATTTCAAGGTACATTTGCTATTCTCACGCCAGCACTCGTAGTCGGTGGTTTAATAGATAGAATGAAGTTTAGTGCTTTGATAATTTTCGTAATTCTGTGGGCATCATTTGTATATGATCCGGTTACACACTGGGTTAGGGGTGGAGGTTTTCTAGCTCATCTCGACCTAGACCCAAATCAGGTACCAAGCTCTGTTTTGGACTTTGCGGGTGGTACTTTCGTTCACATTACAGCAGGATTTTCTGCACTTGCTGCGGCTTTAGTCCTAGGCAAAAGACTTGGATTCGGTAAAGTCCCAATGGAACCACATAATATTCCTATGGTCATACTTGGTGCATCACTGCTGTGGTTTGGATGGTTTGGATTTACTGCAGGTAGCCGGTTGGCAATAGATGGCATAGCATCAAATGCATTTGTAGTTACAAACATTTCAGCAGCCATGGCATCGGTTACTTGGCTGCTTGTCAGCTGGGCTCATACGGGAAGACCAAGCATAGTTGGAGCTGCTACTGGAGGAATAGCTGGACTTGTTGCCATAACACCCGCGTCTGGTTGGGTTGGACCGATGGCTGCGTTAATAATTGGAATAGCAGCAGGAACCATATGTTACGGAGCTATTGTATTCAAGAATGCGCGTAAATGGGACGATGCACTTGATGCGTGGGGAGTCCATGGCATTGGAGGTTTGATTGGAGTTATTCTTACAGGAGTTCTTGCAAGTCCTAGAATCAACGGGGGATGGGGAGCATGGACAGGAACATCTGCAGGTATTGAACAGCTGGAAATAAACTCTATAGCTGCAGTTTTCACTTTATTGTACGCCTTCATTGTAACTATTATAATCCTAAAGATAATGGATGCAGCATGGCCTGGGGGAATTCGTGTCACTGCAAAAGAGGAAGAAGTTGGACTGGATCTTGCTCAACATGGAGAAAGATCATACGTAAACGAGTAACACTTTACTATTTTGATTTTATTTCATTAATGAAATGAATTTACATCCCCATCGTTGACGTATATACAATGTTTATTTCAGTTCAGCAGCTAGCAAAAGATCTTTATGATCCAAATTTAGTACTAGTTGATACAAGATCGTATCAAGAATATTTTAAAAATCATATTCCCGGTGCTGTAAATCTGGATTTATTTTACTATCATTGGTCTGACACCTCAAGGCAAGGAATAAGAGCTTTTGAAATGGAAATGCGAAAACTTCTTTCCTATGTTGGCATTACAAAAGAAAAGAAGGTTGTATTTTATGATGAGATCTCTGGAATGAGTGCTGCTCGCGGCGTATGGCTTTTGCTCTATTTTTCTCATCCTCGGGCATATGTGCTGGATGGGGGTATGAAAAAATGGAAAAGCTTAAGGATGCCACTTGAAACGAAAACAATCGGATTCAAACCTGCAAAGTTTTCTGGAAAAGTTGACAAGAATGTTCTTGTCGGATATGAATACATAAAGAAAAAGTTAAACAAGGTAAAACTTGTTGATGCACGAACAAAAGAAGAATTTCATGGAACTGTTATTAGAGCAGCAAGAAAAGGTCACATTCCATATGCCATAAACATAGATTGGAAACTTAACGTTGCAAAAGACGGAACTATAAAACCAAACAAATCACTTTCTAAGATTTACAAACAACTATCACCAGATGATGAAATTATAACTTATTGTCAGGGAGGTTATAGGGCTGCAAACTCATTTCTGGCACTTAAGAAACTTGGATTCAGAAAAGTCAAAGTGTATCTAGGCTCATGGGGTGAGTGGGGAAACAGACTAGACCTACCAGTTGACTAGTCCTTTTTCTTCCACATGAGTTGGTTATAGAGCATTTCAGGGGCTACCTTCTTGAATGGTTTACCGCCGCCATCATACCACTTTGTGAAAAACTCATAGAGGTGCAGCCTCAAAGACTGTATGTAGACTATCAGTCCTTCAATCATCATTATTCCGAGATTTCCCCCTATTATCAAGGCAAGAGCTCCCGGCGACTGAGCTCCACCAAGAGAATGATAAGAGTTGTTAACAGTAAGTAAAAGTGCTGCATGCACAAGAAGCATTATACCTAATCTTGCGTAGCTGATTGTATGAGATAAGAGCTCGACTGTCTTTACCAACAACACTTCTATTACTACATTTACAATACTGCCTCCTTCTCCTGGATGTTTTTTATTGTGAAGTATGCCTCCAACCATTATCATTCCCATGCAGCCAATAGTTAGAGGGATCGCGATTCTTGCAATCAACCACACCCGCGCCCAATCACCTACAATTATGGTAACCCAAGGAACTGTCTCGTTATGTATACGAGAATACATATTCATTATATCATATCCAGAACCAATCGCCGTCATCATTATGGTTACGACACCAAAATACATTACAAGGGTTGGAATGGCTTCAGTAAACATTGTGAGCTTATCTTTCCGCCTATGTAATCTCCTAATATGCAGAATAAAGGCCCATACGAGGTGTATTATTCCAAGAAATATAGACACTTTTAGAATTTTAATTACCTGCATGAAATTTAATTCTGAAACGCTTATGACTCCTACTAGCCATTTTATAGGATGTAACGGTCCTCCTTCAGCTAGAAGTGATTGGACAGGTGGAAAATCTATAAGATGAAATCCAAACGCTTCACCTGTTAATATTCCTGCAAACGCAGCAGATCCGCCGGATATTGCAATGAGCATTCCCCACTTTGCAAGTGTTCCTTGTCCTTTGAACTTGAATAATAATCCCAACAACATTAGTAATATTCCGTGTCCAAAATCTGCGAACATTATGCCGTAGAATATGGGCCACATAATTGCAATCATAGGGGTTGGATCAGCCTCACCACGCTTCGGTATTCCCTGACTTTCGGTTATAACTTCAAAAGTTCTAGTCCAAGCCTTATTTGCGAAAAGTATAGGGCTATCTTTGAGTGTTTTGGGATCTGTAATTTCCTCAGTAATGGACATCCATTTTTTTGTGATGTCTTTGAATTTTTTTTCCATTGATCTTGGGATATACCCTTGTATAACTGTAAATCGTTTTGTGCCTCCAAGCTTGCGCATTTTTTCAAGAACATCTTTTGCAATACCAGCTCCTTCATGTAGAGATAAAATTTGGCCACGAATTTTCTTTTTAGTTTCCAAAAGTTCTTTTGTAAGCTTCTTTTCCTTTGTTGTCAGTTCAGCCACCTTGGAAACTGCTAAGCCATAGGCTTGGCTTGGGTTTTGTGGCATTCCTTGAGGTATTATAAAGGGATTAGAGTTGAAACTCCTTAGAATTTTAAGAACTCTTTCAGAATCATATGCGTCTGTAAATATTATTATTGCAGACTTTAACTTATTTTCCAGCTCATACTTGAAAATTGTTATACCTTCAAGTGAACGGCTGATCTCCGCATAGTCTGAGGAATTTATCACAAACAGGTTAGTGTAAAAATACTTCATCTGTTCCATACTACCTAGATTTACATTTAGCTTTTTTGTTATCTCAAGTGTTTCCTTGAGATTTGTATATGCATCTAGAGATCGTTTCGTATTTGCGTAATCTTCCAGAAGCTTTGCTGGAGCATCTATTACAGAATG
>JACQFM010000031.1 GCA_016200035.1 Nitrososphaerota archaeon | reverse complement strand
AGTACCCATGCTCAAGACTCATGAATTTACGCTCTTGCCATCTGATGATAAGGAAGTTGACGCTAAGAAGATAGTAGACTCGATTGGAGATTTTTTAAAGATGATTAGCAGAGAAAAAGATTTTACAATTAAACTCAAAGGTAACAAGGTTACAATATTATCATTAAAAGGAGAAGGTTTGAAGCCACTTGATGGTAATGGCGAACCCTTTTTTGTGTGTCAGCATTGCGGCCATGTAACTAAATACGAATCAATTCACAAAAATCATGAGAAACTACACTACATTGGCTTTGGCTGAATGAAATATAAATTAAAAAATATGATCTGAGTTTTATGAGCCAAAACATTTCAAGATTCAACTATGGCTCATTATAATTCTAATTTGGGAAATTAAATTACAGCTCTGTTAATCTCCCTCTTTTATGATTCAGGCCAGTTTGAACCGCAATAAGGGCAGCATCCACGATAGCCGCTATATTTTCTGTCTGGTATGACAATGGCACCTGGAGAACCGCACCCGACGCACTCAACCCGTAACTTTCTTCTCATGATAACAAATACGGCATCAAAGTATATTTGTTCAAATCAACTTGTCAGCTTAGTACTCAACATTGCTGTTGACTAGTTCTTATCATATATCAATCACATAGAGAAGCGATCAAAAATGGGGTTCTTCTCCCGCATAGGCCAATGGATATTAGAAAAATATTCAGATTCTGTTAAAAAAGTAAGATGTGCTAACTGCAAGTCTGAAGTTGAGCTGTACTGGGACTCCACCTATAACGGATACAGAGGAAGATGCTCTCATTGCGGAACAAACTGGGCCGAGTCATAAAATTATAAAAAATTTCATTTGTCTATCCCACACCAAAGATAATAGTTGATTGGCTATTGCAATATTCACTTGCAATGTCCAAGTGTAAGTATCTAACAAACCTAATGGGTCATTTTTTTGATCTTGGAATTTTTAAAAGTGATTTTGCTTCAGTTTCTCCACGAAATACGTCTGAGTTTTTTGTTATTTTTTTTAGGACATTTTTTGTAACCTCAAGCTGTTCTACTGGGATGTCTCTTGTGATTACTTTTCTAACATAAAGAACGCAATCTATTATCGAGTCAATAAGTAGTTCCGACTTTTTTGTAAGAAAAACCAGGTTGTTTCTCCTGTCTTGTTTGTCGACTCTTCTCTGAACAAGTCCATCCTTTTCCATCCTGTCAAGTATTGGAACAAGGGTAGGTCCTTCAACAAAAACCATCTCAGCCAGATCCTTTTGGGAGAGACCATTTCGAAGAGCCAGAGCCCCAATAACCTTCCACTGCCCGCTAGAAAGACCACATCTTTTTCGCAGCTCCACATCAAGTGTCTTTTCAATGGATTTTGAGGCGATCTTTATTATCAGCCCAATTGCATTTTCAAGGTCAATTTTTTTCATATTCTAAGGTACAATTGAATAGTACACTAATGATTAGTGTGCTAATGCTTATATAGCTTTACACGATCCTCTCTGTAATGTCAGTTTCTAGCAAAAAACTAGAAATTCGCTATGTACTTCTAACAGCTTTTGCTACATTGATTGGACTAGTGGTTCAAGGCCCATCCTATGTCTCTGCTGAAACCAGCACACAGGCTACACCACAATCGTATGAATTCACAACCCTTACTGGTGATGAGATAAAAAATAATCCAATTGCACAAAAAATTCTCAAAAATATAGAGATATCAAAACAAAGGATTGCCGAACTGCAAAAACGCCAAAACGAGATGACGGAACAACAAAAGTTCATCGAGGAACAGCGAAGGATATCCAAAGAAATGCTAGATCAAGACCTAAAGAGAATGAACAAGGAGCAGGAACCATACACCCCAAGAAATTCATTTGCAAGTTTTGTTGCAAGTGTAAATTCTACTTACAGTGGAATATTTTGGGATGAGTTCAACTATCTTGATCAAAAAATTCAGCTTGCTAGGCAGGCCATGGACAAAGTCCTACAAAATGGTGGAAGCTATGAAGATGCGCGTCAGGAATATTTCAAGTATGCAGCCTTGACAAGACAGGAAATGATAGAGGTAAATAAAAACCTGAACATAAAATATGGTTTTGCAGATCCTGAAGTACAGAAGATCTTCGACAAGAATGGAAGACACCCAAGACCTGACACGTGGGACACATGAGACCTATAATCAATAGGGTCTCACCCTCTCGTCTTTTGTTTGTACCACTGGCAGCTCTTGTGTTGGCGTCACCTTTTATTACACCAGCATCAGCAGAGCGAATTATCTCATTTGAAAAGACGCTAGATGTTCCTAAAGATCAGCTGAAAATACTTCTAACCGATATTGGAAACTACCCAAGGATATTTCCTGAATACATCCGCTCGGCTAAGTTAATCGAGAGCTCAGATAAGCAGACTGTAGCAGAGATGACCATTGGTGTAAGCGGATTTTTTATTACTGGTAAGGTATTGTCCACACAACCAGAAGACGATCAATACGAACTGAGAGTTATCTCTGGCGACCTGAGAGGGACAAGAATGATGACAACTATGGAAAAGACTTGGGGTTATGACGGAACACCAGATATGGGAACAAAAGTCAAGGTCGAGGTCTCGCTGCATTTATTTGGATTTCTTGCACTTTTAGGGTTAGTCTCAGAAGATACTATAAAATACTCTATTGATAAGTCGCTTTTTACACTAGCCCAGTATTACAAAAAATAGTAATCAGATAGCTCTAACCGTGAAAAATTCCAAATTTAGATATGATCTGGAAAATTCGTTTAATACCATTTCATACTTTAGTGTATACATGAAAGAAAAATTGCTAATGTTATGCACATGCACATACGTTGAGATTATGACTGCGATAGGAGTAACAGGATATCTACTTTTTCTAAACCAAATTACACTTGCCATAATATCAGCTGCTTTGTTTTTGCCACTCATTTCCTTTCATTTTGTTATGGAGAGGCTATCAAAGAAAGAAACTGTTCTAAATTGTAAGGACTCTGTCTTATTGTAATCAACTTATTTGTTTAGCTTCGCCTGTTCAATTCATTTACCAGAAGAATTTGACCATCATGTAATTATTCGAAATGATGTGCTCATATTCATGGCAGGACAACCTCCCGCAACAAAGAGCATGATCCAAGAGTTCGTTGACTTTCTGCAAAAATTTGGAGTAATTGGATTGGCTATTGCGTTTGTCATTGGTCAGGCATCTTCTAAATTAGTTACCGCCCTTGTAAATGACATAGTTACTCCTGTTGTTGGACTTGCCATGCCGGAGGTTGGAGACTTGAAGAAGATGACATTTACTTTAGGAAAATCCACATTCTCATATGGAGACTTGATTGCAAACGTCATAGATTTTCTCATAATTGCGTTTGTGGTATTCGTAGCTTACAAACAGCTCTCAAGATTCAAACTAGTAGAAGATAAAACAAAATAGCTATAGATGTTCGTCATATTCTACGCTGGAAGACCTTTGCTGTGATCCCAGGTTGCGTAATACCTTGGTGTCATCTCTATTACCGCAGAATGGCCATTTCTTGCACCATCTAGCAGAAACTTTGCAATCTTGTTGTCAAGACTTCCTGTATATTTTAGCATGATCTTTTCAGCTACTGGCAGAATTGACTTTACATCCTCAATTATTCTTACGTTGCTCTTGCCCCTAACTCCGCGGTATGGCATATTTTCATCGTCAATACAAAAGTAAGCTGTCTTTTTTTTTCTGAGATTTTTTATCTTCTTTGCGTTCTTTTCAGTCTCGACATACAGCTTACCATTCTCGTACAGATACCACACTGGGTGCACGTTTGGCTCACCCTTGTCATCTATTGTGCCAAGTAGTAGATTTAATTTGGATTTTATAAGAAAATTAATTGTTTGTTGCTCGTTTAATGCAACACCAAATCCTGGGCTGCCATGAACAATCTTCACAGCAAAAATTGAATCAAATGGCTAATAAATTTTGATTCCCCAAGATCAATACTGAGACTAATAGCTGAGCTGTCTTGTGTTGATAAGATTACCAAATTTTGCCTTTTGAGCTAAAAAGACTATCAAGCCAACAGCTATTGCCATTACCAGTATGGAAACTGGAAATTCTGGAACTGTCTTGGTCCCGACCACGTCTATTATGTGTGTACTATGGTGGTAGCTTATCTCAAGTGTAGTTTCAGTGTCAGTGTCAGATGTCACAATAACATCATCAGAATCAGAGACCAATTGATTACCATCAATAAGTACTGTAAGCTGGCCGCTTAGAACAATTTTTGGTATGGTTATCTGGGTCACTCCTTTTGTTCCCGTCTCGCCTTCTACTGTAAAGGAGACCTTCTTTTGCTCAGGCTTGAACTCAAAGTTGCTCAGATTTGAGTTGCTTGCTATCTTTACATTAAGGTCCTTGTCGGCTGCCTT
>JACQFM010000058.1 GCA_016200035.1 Nitrososphaerota archaeon | reverse complement strand
TCTGAAAAGTTTGATCGAGCTTCAAAACCATCAGATTTTCATCAAATTAAAATTTTTCACGACCTCTCAAACAATATATAAGATACCGGCGTATCACGATCTACGTGTCGGGGGTATCATCGCTAGATACAGGATACGTATGTGCACCATACTTGCATAACGAACCTTCTGTAGAGCTAAAAGGGATTTGGGAGAAGTCAAAAAACGTAGATGATATGTACTTTGTTACGGCAACCTTTTCCGAAGATGGCGGAGCCTACTTTCCAGAACGCGCAAATCAGTATCTAATGGCCAGATTCAAGGATAGCAAAAAAATTCTAAAAGAGGTTGAAGAGTACAAACAGGACAAACTCTCTTTTGTTTTTACGTTAGATGATGAGCTTTTTCAAAGAGAGATAGATGAAAAACTAAACTTTGTTTCCGTTTATTACTTGGAATATGCTCAATCCGAGGATGACGTCAGAGACGTTGCTTCCATCATTGCAAAAAGAGATAGGGTTAGAAGAGCGGGAATCGGCCATCTCAATTTGTCTGCAAATCAGAATCCAAAATTTACGTTTCCATACAGCGAGAGCTTGGTAGTACTTGAAGTATCAGGTGACAAGAGTCATCAAAGCGACAACAAGTATTGTGAAAAGACAAGAAAAGATATTGCAAGAAAAGGAATAACAATGACAAGACTTGTCAGTCTTTCAGTTTTGAACAAACTAAAATAGAAAAGTTAAATACTCTGCCAAATTCTGTTTTTGTCATGAGCAAACCGGCAGAGCTTGGTTCACTAAAAATTGGATCTTACATACTACTTCCTGTTGACAGCCAAAACGCAGAACCATGTAAGATCGTGGAATTTGATACTAGTAAACCAGGAAAGCATGGTGCAGCAAAGGCTCGAATTGTTGCTGTCGGTATATTTGACAACAAAAAATATCCTCATGTATCGCCGGTAAGCGCGCAGATACAGGTTCCTCTAATTGACAAGAGGAATGGTCAGGTAATATCAAAGACTGATTCTGCAATACAGGTTATGGATTCTGAAACCTTTGAAGTGTTTGATGCAACCTTGGTCGACGACGAGATAAAAGACAAGATAGTCCAGGGACAGGACATCGAATACTGGAAGGTCATGGATCGAACTAAAATAGTTCGCATCAAAAGCTAATCAAGGATGCTGATGATGAGGAGAAAAGCCATCTGAGCAGTGATGAGGATTATGAGTATTGAAGCATCCGGGCTTTTCTAAGACGTTGAAATAGGATTATACTAGGCACGTTCCATGGATAGATTGTGAAGGGACTATGTCACGTGTGCCTCTCATCTAATGTAGAGGTAACCGTAAAAGATAGCCTTTCGCTATGCGAAAAATGCCTAAAGCAAGTCCATAAGCTTGAAAAAAGTTAATTTGCATCCTGAATGCGTGAGTTCTAATTGAATCTAGCTGTACTCTTTTCCGGAGGCAAAGACAGTACGTATGCCATCTACAAGACAAAATTAAATGGCAACAAGATAAAGTGCGCTCTAACAATTTTTCCAAAATCATCTGAAAGCAAACTTCTTCACCATCCAAACATTCAGATCACAAAGCTTCAAACAACATCAATGAAAATTCCACACATCTTCCATCAAACAAACTCTGATGATGTTGAAAACGAAATACATGATCTGGAAAGTCTGATCAATCAAGCAAAAAAAGATTTTGACATAGAAGGTGTTGTACATGGAGGGATATTAAGCGAGTTTCAAAAAAATCGATTTGAAACTATCTGTGGCAAATTACACTTAAAGATGATCTCACCACTGTGGAGAATAGATCAAAAAAAATACATGAAAGATTTGATTGATTCAAAATTCAAATTCATAATCACAAGTGTAACATCGGAAGGACTAGATGATTCATGGCTTGGCAAACAAATCACAACAGATGACATCGACAGGCTTGAGGGGCTTTCCAAAAGATATGGTTTCAATCTCAGCTTTGAGGGCGGAGAGGCAGAAACTTTGGTTTTGAACTGTCCCCTTTTCTCATCGCCCATAAGAATAATAAAATCAGAAAAAATCTGGGATGGTTACAGAGGAAGATTTGAAATAACGGAGGCAATCTTAGACAAGTAAATGCTTGATATTTTGAAGAATGGCCTTCGTGCAGCCCTGAAGAAAATTATAAACTCGTCAGGAGTAGATGAGGCTCTCATAAAGGAACTTGCAAAGGACATCCAAAGGGCACTATTACAATCTGACGTTAATGTAAAACTAGTCTTTGGGATAACAAAGAATCTGGAGACGCGGTCACTAAACGAAAACCCTCCGCCAGGACTTTCTAGAAAAGATCACATTGTAAAGATACTATATGACGAACTTTCGAAGTTACTTGGAACAGATAAGCAATTTTCATTCAAGCCTGGCAAGAAAAACAAAGTATTGATGCTTGGAATACAGGGAAGCGGAAAGACTACGGTGACTGCCAAACTATCAAAATTTCTTACAAAACAAGGATATCGTGTCGCAGTAATAGGTGCTGATACCTACCGACCTGGTGCACTAACCCAGCTTAAAACAATGTGTGAAAAATCAAACATCGAAGTTTACGGTGAAGAAAATAACAAAGATTCACCACAAATTGTTAAAAATGGTCTCAAACATTTTGAGAATTCAAATTATGACATAATACTCATAGATACTGCGGGCAGACACAAAGAAGAAAAAGAATTGCTAGATGAAATGACAAGAATAAGCGCAGTAGCAAATCCAGATCTTGTCTTACTTGTAATTGATGGAACCATTGGTCAGCAGTGTTACAGTCAGGCAGAAGCCTTCCATAAAATAGTTCCAGTTGGTGGTATAGTAATAACGAAACTAGATAGCAGCGCAAAAGGTGGTGGAGCCCTTGCAGCAGCTGCGGCAACCGGTGCCCAGATAATGTACATAGGAACCGGAGAGAGAATAGACGATATCGAAATTTTTTCTCCAACAAGATTCGTCGGTAGACTTC
Organism: Nitrososphaerota archaeon; assembly: GCA_016200035.1. GTDB lineage: Archaea > Thermoproteota > Nitrososphaeria > Nitrososphaerales > Nitrosopumilaceae > JBBDNF01. The sequence continues at coordinate 7,229 of JACQFM010000058.1, read as the reverse complement.
TTGGTATGGGAGACATTCAGGCTCTACTAGATATGGCAAAAAGACTCGAAAGTGAGGGAGATGAGGAACGACTAAAGCGAATCTCACACGGAAAGATGAACATGGAGGATTTTTACTATCAAATCGAGGAGGCAACAAAAGCAGGCGGTCTGAGGAACATTTTGGACAACATGCCTGGTTTCTCTGGAATGATAAAGGAGGATCAACTTGATCAGACTGAAGAACGTGTACAAAAATGGAGATTCATAATACAATCTATGACAAAACAAGAAAAGGAAGATCCAGATCTTCTAAACGCATCCAGAATAAAACGAATAGCCAGAGGTTCGGGTTGGACTGAACACGATGTAAAGGAGCTCGTGAAGGCTTACAAGAATTCTAAAAGTATGATGAAAGCTTCAAAGGGCAGACAGATGCAGGGAATGCTCAGAAAGATGGGCTTGGGGTAGGCAACATATAACTTGAATTAATTGTAATAAAATTCGTTTCATACCACTTACAAGTCTTTTTAAAATAGTTTGACGTGTAATAATCAATGAATAGCTACCAATGCCGCCAGATTTTAGGTGTTGGAAACGACGTCACGTTCAAGGAAGTAAAATCTTCCTATAGAAGACTTGCATTACAATTTCATCCAGACAAAAACATGTCAGAAACAAATGGTCAAAAATTTAAGGAAATAACAGAGGCCTATCAATTCTTACGAGCTGAACACAAGAGAGCAATTGGTTCAAATCCACATAGCTCTCAAAACACTGGTTCTTGGAAGTACCAAGAAAAAAAATCAAGTAAAAAACATGATTTTTCGGGAGAACAATCTTGGTGGGGAGCTAAACCAACGGACAAACCGCCAGAAGAGGATTGGGGGAGATATACGAAGGAAACAGAGTCTGCCTATCAAGACTTTTGGAGATATTATGAAAAAACTTTTTGGGAGTATTATGAAAGAACACGAGGAGATGCTAAGGTTAATGATTCTGAACCTCTCCAAGAAGCAGTTGATGTAGATGTTTCCGTAAACGTGGACCACAGTCGTTGCATAGGATGTTGTAGCTGCGAGACAATAGCCCCTACAGTCTTTCAGGTAGACAAGAATGTTAGAGTGAATCCAAAGTCAAATGTGATAAATCAGCGTGGGGCCAAACCAGAAAAAATACTTGATGCAGCCCAGACATGCCCTACGAAAGCAATCAGCGTAACAGACGCTGATTCAAAAAAACAGCTATATCCATGGTAGTGCATCCTATACAACTGCTATTCTCAAAACACTTGTTATAAAATAATATTAATTTTAAAAATAGTTAGGAAATACTCAGGATGTACAAAGGAAAATAGTTTTCTAATGCTACTGTTCAAAACTACTAATAAAAAATTAAAATACCCCATATAATGAAGCCATAATTGATGGCGTGGAACCGAAGAGCGAATCTTTCAGCTGTTGTCATAGTAGGAGGGTTAATGATCGCGATTTTTACTATCTTTTCAACTCAAGCGTTTGCAGAAACTACAACCTCTGCTACTTCAGGATTAACAAAACCACTGTTAGCAATAGCCGCAGCAATTGCAATAGCTGGAGGTTTGATAGGTACTGGTAATGCCCAACAAGGAATTGGTGCTGCTGGCATGGGTATAATAGCGGAAAAACCGGAAAAATTTGGTCAAGTGTTATTCTTCTTTGTCATTCCAGAAACTCTTTGGATAATTGGTTTTGTGCTCGGCATAATTCTATTACTCGGTATACTATAGTAAATGTCACATTTGACCATAGAGACTCTAATTGCTGAGATACAGGAAAGAAAAAGAAAAGATCTAGAAAGTCTTGGCAAGGAATTATCGGGGGCAAAAGACTCCATGAAACAAAAAATGGACGCTAGTATTAAAGAGATGAGAAACCGCTTTGCAAATGAAGCAAAATTAAAGTCTGAAAAAGAGAGTGCCAGAATAGTCGAGGCTGCTAGGTTGCAAGCAAAAAAGATTCTCTTTGAGGCTATAAACACGAATTTAGGTTCTGCATTTATTGTTATCAAAGAGAAATTAAAAGACTACGCAAAAACCCCCCAGTATAAAAAAACACTAGAGACTATGGTCAATGTCTCAAAAAAAAAGTTAGGTCAGGATATTGTGGTTCATTGTAATGAAGGGGATCGTGCTCTTCTAAAAGAATTGAATGTTACAGTTGGTTCTCCGATTCAGACTTTGGGTGGAATAGTAGCAGAAAATAAGAAGGGCACAATAGAACTTGATTTAACGTTTGAAGAACTTTTACGAACTCATGAGGATGAGGTTAAGAGCCGTCTGATGGAGAAAGTGCTATAATGCCAACATCACAATACTCTTCTTCTTTTGGCAGACTGCAGGCAATTTCAGCTAATCTTCTTTCTCAAGACTTTATACAAAACCTGGTTAGAGCAAAGGATATTTTTGAGATGACAAAAATGTTAGAATCAACATGGTACGGACCAGAGATTGAAAGAGCTGCATCGGTACATCAACCGCCAGAACTTTTGGAAGTGGCCCTTAACCGTCATCTGGTTGAGATAAACAAGATTTCCTTAGAGGCAACGCCATTTAGTGGAAGAACCGCAATCAGAGCTTATTTGTTAAAATGGGATATTCACAACATAGGACTAATCCTTTCTTCAAAAAGCATGGGCAGAACAATAACGGAGACAGAACCATTTTTAGTTTCTAGTCGTAACTTTCCAGCTGGAATTTCTGCTGGAAACATTCCACACGATGAGATAAAAATTATTCTTTCACAATCAGGAGTTGAAGGGGTGGTAAATCAACTTGTAAAATACAATTACGGAACAATACTAATGCAGCATTTAGATACCTACCAAAAGACAGGCGACCTTGCACCTATGATGACCTCTCTGCAAGGCTATTATTATCAGAATCTACTTGACTCTCTCAAGTTCTTCCAAGGTGATGAAGGTACGATTAGGGAACTTGTAAGAACCGAGATAGATAAGAAGAATGCTCTAACCCTTTTGAAGTCAAAGGAATCCAATCTGGATAAGGAAATAGTTGGTAGACACCTTGTTGAAGGAGGAAAGATTCCAATGACTGCGCTAATAGAAATGTATGGAATAAAGAACATGGCAGAATTTGTGAGCAAAATCGAGGTTCACTTTGCATTAGGCCAAGAGCTGGCTCAGTACAAAAAGACAAATAGTTTGATTGATTTTGAAGTAGCTTTGGATAAATTCATCACCTCAACGTATGTAAAAAAATTAAAAAACATTGTACTTTCTATAGGAACAATATTTCATTTTGTAATCAGTGCAGAACACGAACGTGAAAATATCATGAGAATAGCCTATGGAAAGCGCTACAATCTTTCAAACGAACAGATAAGTTCGATGTTGCTATATGAGTGAAAAAACGCCTAAACAAAAATCTGGGGCCAGTAGGATAGCCATAGTGGGAGAACGAGAGCTCGTTATTGGATATCGTCTTCTAGGAATTGATGATACATTTGTCGTTAGTGGTGAAGAATCTAGCAAAACAATGCAGCGTCTTTTTTCTTCTGGCGACTGTTCCTTAATAATTGCTAGTGAATCTATGCGACACACACTTCCTCCTGCATTCAGAGCAAAAGTCGAAGCATCAATAGAACCACTAGTGTTATTCATGCCAGCCCTTGAGGGCAACATAAAAGAGGAATCGCTATCTTCCCTAGCAAAGAGGGTTTTGGGAATAAGTATCAAAATGGATTGATGATGATTTGGTAGATGCTATAGTCTCACGCATTTCAGGACCAGTTGTAGTAGCAAGTGGTCTTGAAGATGCAAAAATGTATGATGTTGTAAGAATCGGAGAACTTGGACTGGTCGGAGAAATAATTCGTCTTGAAGGTAACAAAGCCACGGTACAAGTTTATGAAGATACTACGGGATTGCGACCTGGAGAAAAGGTCGTCAATACAAAGCGACCACTTTCCATTCAGCTTGGTCCGGGGCTCTTAAAATCCATTTATGATGGAATTCAAAGACCTCTAGATGTCCTAAGGGCACAGAGTGGAGATTTTATTGGCAGGGGAAAAACTATTCCCGCACTAGATCAGCAGAAAAAATGGGAGTTCATACCCATCAAGAAAAAAAGTAGCGATGTATCACAAGGAGAAATTATTGGCGAAGTTCAGGAGACGCCGCTAATAAAACACAAAATAATGATTCCATTTGAAGTTAATGGTAAACTCACAGAAATATCAGAAGGCAAATTCACCGTCAATGAAATTGTTGCAACTGTGCAATCAAATAGCTCAAAGATAGATATAGGATTGTCAAATTGGTGGATGGTTCGGTCACCAAGGCCTGTTCTGCGCAAACTTCCACCAGAGGAACCACTGCTTACAGGTCAACGAGTTCTGGATACATTTTTCCCAGTAGCAAAAGGAGGAACTGCAGCCATTCCGGGTCCTTTTGGAAGTGGAAAGACAGTTACCCAACAACAGCTTGCAAAGTGGGCGGATAGCAATGTCATAGTCTATGTCGGGTGTGGCGAGAGAGGAAATGAGATGACCGAAGTTCTTACAAATTTTCCAAAGCTAGAAGACCCCAAGTCAAAACGTCCGTTGATGGAGCGTACAATTCTTGTTGCTAATACATCTAACATGCCAGTTGCTGCACGCGAAGCAAGCATTTACACTGGAATAACAATGGGTGAATATTATCGCGATATGGGGTATGGTGTGGCGCTAATGGCGGACAGCACATCTAGATGGGCCGAAGCACTCAGGGAAATTTCAGGAAGATTGGAGGAAATGCCGGGTGAAGAAGGATACCCCGCGTATCTTGGAAGAAAATTGTCAGAATTTTACGAAAGAGGAGGCAAGTCCATCATAGTTTCTCCGGAAGAACGAATGGGTTCTCTAACTTTAGTTGGAGCCGTATCGCCTCCTGGTGGAGATTTTTCAGAACCGGTATCGCAAAACACGCTAAGAGTAACAAGGGTATTCTGGGCACTGGATGCAAATTTGGCTTCTAGAAGACACTTTCCATCCATTAACTGGTTAACGAGTTATTCATTATACGCTGATGATATGAACGACTGGTACAAGAATAATGTAAGCAAGGAATGGATTAGTCATAGGAAGGAGGCCTTGGAGATTTTACAAAGAGAATCCGAGTTGCAAGAAATTGTTCAGTTGGTTGGCTATGACGCGTTGCCTGAACCTGAGAAGGGTGTTTTGGATACAGCGCGATCCATAAGAGAGGACTATCTACAACAAAGTGCATATGATGAAATAGATACCTATACTTCAATTAAGAAACAGCATCAGATGCTAGCCATCATTTTAGAATTTGGCAAAAAGGAAGCTGATGCAATAAAGAAGGGAATTCCATCATCAAAGATAGGCGCACTTGAAGTGAGAAAAATGATATCGAAAATAAAATGGACACCAGAGGATAAAGTAGAGCGACTAATTAATGAAATTAAAGTCGACATGGATGACCAGTTTGCTAGTCTTTTAGCGGAGGTTTCTAATTAAATATGTCTGGAGTTGCGTTCAAAACATTATCAAAGATAGCAGGACCGCTGATATTTGTAGAAGGAGTAGATAATGCTGCGTACGGTGAGATGGTAGAGATAAAACTTGTCAACGGACAAAGACGACAGGGCCAGGTTCTCGATACCAGGCAGGGTTTGGCAATTGTGCAGGTCTTTGGTGCCACGCCGGGACTGACTACAGAGGGAACTTCAACAAAATTCCTTGGCGAAACAGCAAAGTTATCAGTGTCTGACGAAATGCTTGGAAGAGTATTTGATGGACTAGGAAACCCAAAAGACAACGGACCGAAGATTGTTTCAAAACAAAGAATTGATCTGGTAGGTTCAGGCATCAATCCGTATTCTAGAGAAGAACCGTCAGAATTCATCCAGACAGGAATGTCCAACGTTGATGGAATGAATACTCTTGTAAGGGGTCAGAAACTTCCAATATTTTCTGGTTCTGGTCTTCCACACAATTTGCTTGCGGCACAAATTGCCAGACAAGCAAAGGTTCTTAGTGCATCCGAAAGTTTCTCCGTTGTATTTGCTGCGATTGGAATTACTAGTGAAGAAGCAAACTTCTTTGTAAAACAATTTGAAGAAAGCGGTGCGCTTGGCAGAACTGTTTTGTTTTTAAATCTATCATCGGATCCCTCGATGGAACGTATACTTACACCACGACTTGCCTTGACAACTGCTGAGTTTCTTGCCTATGAACGTGAAATGCATGTTCTTGTCATATTGACTGATATGACAAATTATTGCGAAGCATTAAGGGAAATCTCTGCAGCTCGCGAAGAGGTGCCAGGAAGAAGAGGGTATCCTGGTTACATGTATACTGACCTTGCTTCAATTTATGAGCGCGCTGGCAAGATAAAAGGTAGAAAGGGTTCCGTAACACAGATTCCAATTCTCACAATGCCTGCTGACGACATTACACATCCAATACCTGACCTTACAGGTTACATTACAGAAGGTCAGATAGTGATGAGCAGAGACTTGCATAGAGCAGACATTCATCCACCAGTAGATGTTTTAACAAGTCTTTCACGCTTGATGAACCAGGGCATTGGAAAAGGACGAACAAGAGAAGATCATAGAAGCCTTGCAGACCAGCTCTATGCAACTTATGCCCAGGGTAAGGATGCAAGGGCATTAGCAGCAATAGTTGGTGAGGAAGCTCTGAGCGATTTGGATAGAAAGTTTCTAAAAATTGCTAACCGATTTGAACGAAGTTTTGTAAATCAGGGACTAGATGAAAATCGCTCTATTGAACAGACCTTAGATATAGGATGGGAGTTGCTAAGTGGTCTTACCGAGTCGGAAATGAATCGTATCAAACCAGAGCTCATTGCAAAATATGCGAAGAAAACTTTGGAAGGAGGAGAATGAATAATGCCATCAGCAATTAACATACGCCCAACACGTCTGGAGTACATACGCACAAAGCGACGAATTCTTATAGCTAAAAAAGGGCTCAAACTATTAAAACTAAAACGCCAAGCTTTGATTCTAGAATTTTTTAACACAACGAAAACTGCAACAGCATTGCGAAGTAGCTTACAATCTGAGCTGCTGAAGGGCTATGAAAGTGTTCGAATGGCAGAGATGCTTGCAGGTTCCATGCGACTGGAAAATGAGGCTATGAAGATCCCGCAGCTAAGCAAATTGCAAGTTAGATCAAAGAACGTAATGGGTGTTCGTATCCCAAAATTGGAAGGTGGGCATGG